>CAYGXW010000004.1:0-60616 GCA_964354125.1 uncultured Dehalococcoidales bacterium | reverse complement strand
AATAGCCTTACCGCCCACCTTGACCTTGATAAAACTGGTAGTAAATTAAAGGTTCGTAGTCGCAGGACGGGAGACCACTTTCAACCATTGGGTTTAAGCCAGCCTAAGAAGCTAAATAGATTTATGATTGATGCCCGAATCCCCCGTGCCTGGCGGGAGCGAATCCCTATCGTCTATTCACCAACGCAAGTCGTCTGGCTGGTAGGCTATCGCATAGATGATAGGGTTAAAGTTACTGAAGAAACAATGAAGGTTTTAAGGTTGGAGTTTAAGCAGGCTATAGATTGAGTTTGTTATGTGGTATGAAAAAGTTCTATAGGATTTATCTTGAATTGGAGCATTTTTGATGTCTCTCTCCCCCCGTCACCACCTTTTCTTTGCATTGTAATCTTGCCAATTCTTAAACTTCCTCTGTCAGTAACTCTGACATCACCACTACCAAACACATTTAAAGCATGGTTAATATGTTTCAACACCCATTCGGGATTTTCATTTTTCTTTTTCAAAACGACCATCATCCAATTAGCAGGAAATTCATCACTACCTTTCAGGATATCTGAAACGACTAAAATTTTATTCTTCTCGAAAAAGTCCACAATAAGTTTTTGAGTTTGGGCTTCCATTTCATCCAAGAACATTCTTCTTGGGTCTCGTAAATTTTGTCTCTTCGGTTTTGTCTCTCCGGTAAATAGCTTTAATGCTTCTTCGATTTTCTCCGGGATATTCCACATTTCAGCATATTTACCAACCCAGCGCTTATCAATTTGGTTAAATCCTTGAGGATTACTTACTAATTTAACGGATAGGTTTTCTACTGAAATAGCCCCTTTAAGATAAATGGTTATTTGGACTTGAACGTCTGTTTTATGACTACCTGTTATGATTATAGCTTTAACTTTCTCAATCTTCTTTAAATCGTAACCCATTATGGTAAGCCATTGCTGTGCATCTTCATCAGCTCGCCAGTTATTAAACTTCTTGGCTATATCTTTTTCAGTCTTAAAACCACTTTTTGCTGTTTTAGACCCTAGTTTTATCAATTCATCCCTGGTCACAATCTAATTACCTCAAATTTAGTGCCAGTAAACATCTCAATTTGTCTGACGCCCACTTTTTCCTCAATTCTCGTTAAATAGTCAGGGTTTAATTCTATCCCTACCGAATTTCTCCCCAACTCTTTCGCAGCCTTCATTGTTGTTCCGCTTCCCAAGAACGGGTCTAGTATCCAGTCCTCTACATACGAAAACATTTTTATTAGTCTTACAGGCAATTCTACCGGATAGGCAGCACAATGCGTATCTTCAACACCATTGATGTCATTCCAGATAGCATCCCTAAACTTTCTAAATTCTTCAGGTGTAACTTTTGACCTTTCTTTAATTTCCTTCGGCATTTCTCTTTTACCAACTTTTCTAAAAATATGGATTGGTTCAACAGCATTGGAAATCATAAAATTTGTTGGGTACGGATAGCTCCCAAAAAGAACAGCACCATCCCTTGATGTCGTTTTTTGCCAGTAAATAGTTCCCATAAATCTTAAACTTTTAATATTGTTCAACTGTTGCCATGTCAAGAGGGATAAATTAGCCGTTGTTCTTCTTTTTTCATCAGGTTCGGAGTAATAAATATTCCCAATATTTAGAGCTATCTTTCCGTCAGGTAGCAAAGTCCTCACCACTTCTTTCCATACACTGTTTAATCTATCTAAGTATTTTTCTAGGGTATCATTTAGCCCTATTTGGTCTTTATGCCCATAGTCTCTAACATTCCAATATGGAGGAGAGGTAACCATCAACTGGAAGAAGTTATCGGGCAGTTTCTTTAATACTATTTCAGCATCGCCAATGTAGATTTTGTGTGTTGTTGCTGTCATATTACCAATTTATCACGTTTTTACACGGCTTACAATCCTTTACATTATCAGTGTGAACCGTTGGTTGGTGGTTTTATCGCCTGAACCTTTACGCTGGCAACGGAGTTTTCAATATTTCTTAAATCCTCTTTGGTTATTTTCAACTCATTGATGATTGCTTTTGCGGTGGGGTCGTTAGCCATGCAGTCAATGGGGAAGAAAGTCTCGTCTAGCACTTGAACCTCTTGAAAGCCTGCCTCTCTTATCGCTTCCAGATAATCATTTTTTAATAATGCCCCAGAAATACAGCCGACATAGGCGGCGACAGACTTCTTTATGAAATCGGGCAGTTCTTTCAGTAGAACGATATCGGACACCATCAATCTACCGCCTAGTTTCAGCACCCGGAAAGCTTCTCTGAAGACCCTTTTCTTATCAGGTGATAGATTGATGACGCAGTTGGAAATGATGACATCAACGGAGTTATCAGCAGCGGGTATGTTTTCAATCTCACCCAGCCTGAATTCCACATTTTCATAGCCACCCTCTTTGGCATTGGCTCGGGCTTTACTAATCATCTCCGGCGTCATATCAACGCCGATAATTTTACCACTCTGGCCAACCTTATTCGCCGCCAGGAAGCAGTCAAAGCCGGCACCGGCACCAAGGTCAAGGACAGTCTCACCCTCTTTCAATGAAACTAAAGCTACCGGATTGCCGCAGCCGAGGCCGAGGTTGGCGCCTTTGGGTACAGAGTTTAACTCTTCATCCGAGTAGCCTATCTTTCTACTGATGTCCTCAGCCAGAGATGGTTGATTACAGCATGAGCTTACCGGAGTACAGCAGGAACTCCCTTTCTTGGCTATCTCGGCATAGCCTTCTCTTACTATTTTCTTTATTTCTTCCTCTTTCATTTCTACTCTCCTCATTACATTACCCGCTTGAGCCGCGGGTTAGGGGTGATGCCCGGGATGCGGCCCCTTTTGGCTATCGGCTTGCCTTCTATTTCATGCAGGTCGGCGGTAAAGTCTATAGGCTTGGCGCTAGTGATGTAGCTACCGATACCAAAGCCATCAACCGGTGCCTTCTCCTCAACAAACTGCTTTATTCGCTCGGCGTCAATTCCACCACTGACAAAAATCTTGACCTTTTTGAAACCGGCTAGGTTCAATCTGGCTCTGACTTCCTTGACCAGGTCAATGGTAACCCGGCCCCTCTCGGCTGGGGTATCAAGGCGGACGCTAGCAAGCCTATCCCCCAGCGCTTGAGCCACCAGCAGGCTTTCCTCAGCCTCATCCTTGAAGGTATCAACTAGGGATACTCGTGGTACATCGGGTGGCATATGCTTGTCAAAGGCTAAGGTCGCCTTGACCGTATCACCGATGACTATAATCAGGGCGTGGGGCATCGTCCCGGATGGTTCAATGCCAGCCAGTCTGGCACCGGCGATGCTGGAACAGCCCTGGCAGCCGCCAATAATCGCTGAGTAGTCCATTACAGCGGCGACTGAGGGGTGGACATGGCGGGCACCGAAGCTGGTGATAGGAATCCCGGTGGCGGTGTCAACGCATTCTCTGGCGGCGGTTGCCCAACCGCTACAGTGGGCCAGAATGCCGCAGATAGCCGTCTCATAAAGCCCATAGCTCTGATAAGGGGCGGTTATGCGGAGCACCACCTCCTTTCTGTCCATGGCTTCACCCTCCCCCAGCGCCCAGACCTCACATTTAACCTTTGACAGAGCCCTGGACAATAAAGCCTTGACTTCCTCTATACCGCAGAGTATACCCGCCCGGCTGGGAAATACCTGCATAGTAGCCACCGGGTTTAACTTTTTTTTTCGCAGTATGTCAACGGTACGGGCAAAGTAGACATCAGCCGTCTCCCCGGATAACACTTCTTTAGATGGTTCAAACTTAGCCATTGCTTTATGCCTCCTTGAATCTGGTGAGCCTGGCGCCGAGCACCTTCTCTATGTGGTTCAGGGCGAATTGCTGTGTCTTTTCGTCCAGGGCGGCGACGCAGTCAACCGGCACCTCTACCTCATAGTCGCGATTTCTGGCATCAGCTACGGTATATAAAACACAGATATCGGTCAGTACACCACAGACAATAAGCTTATCTGGTTTTATCTGTTTTAATTTTTCTTCAAGTGGTGTATTAAAAAAGGCGCTGTAGTGTTTCTTGGGTATTACCTCACCAGGATATTTTACCAGTTCAGGTATTACCTCGGCTTCAGTGGTTTCGGTAATGCAGTGCGGCGGAAACACCTTGAATTCAGGGTCATCGGTGTCATGCCGGTCACAGACGAAGAAAAGATTTGCTCCCTGTTTGAGCTCCTGCTCAAGTAATCCCTGAATATTGGGGATGATGTTTCGGACTTTCTCCCCACAATACAGAGGGTAGCCTGCCTCCAGAAAACCCCTTAGCATATCAACCACTAATACTGTATCTGCCATTATTACTCTCTAACCAGGTTAGTGCAAAAAGTGCCTGACACCGGTAAAGACCATGGCTATGTTGTGTTTGTCGGCTGCCTTGATGGAGTCCTCGTCTCTTATTGAACCGCCGGGCTGGATGATAGCAGTGGCACCGGCTGCAGCCGCCTGTTCAACACTGTCCGGGAAGGGGAACATGGCGTCGGAAGCCATCACGCTACCCTTGGACCTTTCACCGGCTTTTTTGCTGGCAATATCAACGCTTACCACCCGGTTGGGCTGCCCAGCTCCCATGCCAACCAGCGTCTTATTCTTGACCAATAATATAGCATTAGACTTTATATGTTTAACTGCCTGCCAGGCGAAGAGCAGGTCTTCCAGTTCTTTTTTAGTCGGCGCTCGTTTGGTTACTGTTTTGAGCTGGATATTATCTTCAGCCAGGGAGTCCGAGGTCTGAATTAGTAGCCCACCCTTCACTCTGCGATAATCAAGATAGCCTGTTGGGGTGGCGGTGTAGTCCGGCGGCAACTCAGCCAGCAGGATACGAAGATTCCTCTTCTTTTTAAGGACTTCTAGAGCGTTAGCGTTGTACTCGGGGGCGATGACTATCTCATAAAAAACCTCCCCCATCGCCTCTGCCATTTCTGAATTAACCTTGCGATTACTGGCGACAATACCGCCGAAGGCAGATACTGTATCCCCGCTGAAAGCCCGTCGGTAAGCCTCGGCGATATCCGGGTGGCTGGCTAAACCGCAGGTATTGGTATGTTTAACGATAGCCACCGTCGGCTCGCCAAAATCAACAGCCGCTCCCCAGGCGGCATCGGCATCCAGGATATTGTTAAAGGAGAGTTCCTTGCCCCATAGCTGTTTTGCCCAGGTTATGCCAGTATCCTGTTTGGTGGCTACCGTCTGTTCGGCATAGAAGGCAGCCTTCTGGTGTGGGTTCTCACCGTAGCGCAAATCAAAGCGTTTCTTTAGAGCTATAGTCATATCGTCAGGGAAGCTGTCTATACCCTGTCTAAGGTATTGTGAGATGGCGGTATCGTAAACAGCTACATGCTGGAAAGCCTTCTGGGCTAGCTTTTTTTGCTCATCCAGTTCCAGTCTACCAGCTTTCAGTTTCTCCAGGATTGGTTGATAGTCAGCCGGGTCAACCACCACAATAACACCGGGGAAGTTTTTAGCCGCTGCCCTAATCATAGTTGGGCCGCCAATGTCAATATTCTCCAGCGCCTCATCAAGGGTAACCCCTTCCCTGGACACAGTCTGGACAAATGGGTAGAGGTTGACCACCACCATGTCTATGGGTTGGATATTGTTATTCTCCAGCTCTTTCATATGCTCTGGTAGGTTGCGTTTAGCCAGCAGCCCGCCGTGAACAGCCGGGTGTAGGGTCTTTACCCGTCCGTTCAGTATTTCGGGGAAGCCGGTAATTTCAGAGACGCTTTTCACTGGCACCTTGGCTTCAAAGAGCACTTTTTTGGTGCCGCCGGTGCTGAAAATTTCGTAACCTAGCTTATTTAAACCAGTGGCAAATTCAGTCACCCCTGTTTTGTCCGATACACTGATAATAGCTCGCATATAAATCTCCTTAATATTGCTAACTAATCAATGACCACCCTTGTCTTATCCGCCTGTTTCACCACCTCACCAATAACTTTAGCCTCAGGTAATTGCTTGGTTAGCTCGTTAATATTCTCCGGTGAGCAGATGAGCACCATGCCGATGCCCATATTAAAAACGCGGTACATTTCATTTATGTCCACATTGCCCCGCTTCTGAATTAGCCGGAAGATTAAAGGGACGCTCCAGGATTTACTGGTAAAGCTTGCCGACAAGCCCTCGGGTAAAACCCGAGGGACATTACCAATCAGACCACCGCCAGTAATGTGTGCCATCCCTTTAATAAGCGGTAAGACCAGATTTAGCTTATTATAGTAACATCGGTGAGGCTCAAGAAGCTCTTCACCAATGGTTCTGCCTAATTCGGAATAGTATTTATTCAATGCCGAAGCAGTATCGCCGAAGACTTTACGGGCTAAAGAATAGCCGTTGGTATGGAGACCGCTGGAGGTTAGGCCGATAAGGGTATCTCCTACCGCTATTGTTTTACCGGTTATTATTCTCTCTTTTTCGACGGCACCAATAATAAAGCCTACTAGATCGTAGTCCCCTTCGGCATACACCCCGGGCATCTCGGCGGTTTCACCACCGATAAGGGCACAGCCGACCTCATGACAAGCCTTAGCCAGCCCTTGGACAATAGCCTCGACCTTTTCTGGCACCATCTTACCCATGGCAATATAGTCCAGAAAGAAGAGCGGCTCGGCACCACAGGTAAGAATGTCATTGACACAGTGGTTAACAATATCAATACCGATGGTATTATGTCTTTCCAGGGTATTGGCAATCTTGAGCTTGGTGCCGACCCCATCAACACTGGAGACCAGAATCGTATGATTGAGTCCCCTAAGTTCAAAAAGCCCGCCAAAGAGCCCGGGACCAGCCAGAACCTCGGGACGGAAGGTGGTTTTGGCGTACTCCCCAATTAGCCTTTTGACCTTATCAGCAATATCAATATTAACGCCAGCCGCGGCGTAGGTCTTTTTAATCTACTTACCTCCTAAAAAGGATGTTACTTAATTGTGTCGCTACTTTTTAAACCACTTGCCCCTGCCGGCCGCCGCCGCCAGAGGTGCCACCACAATCCAGAGGCTGATAGTTATCAGCATAGCCATAGCATAGCTTATTGTATCTCCCCCTAATTTTGGGGCAATAGCGCCCCAGAGAAGCATGGTAAAGAGAGAACTCAGGAAAAAGCCGGGTATAGCCGCCCCGAGTATTAAACCACAACCCATATAAGAACCTCCTTATTTTAGTCTGTTATCTAATACTGATTGGTGAATTTTAATAATAGCACTTTAGCCAGCCTAGTTACAATCAATAAGAAGGGGGAATTTAGCTTTATTATCGGGTATTTCAGCCTATAGTCATTTTACTGGGATTTTATTGCCGGTAGCCGCTGTCTCTAGTGCCAATTTGTCCATCTCAAGCTGTACTGGCACCGGGTATTCACCGGTGAAACAGGCGAGACAGAAGATATCTCTGGGCAAAGCTACCGCTTTAATTAGTCCACCAATACTGAGATAACCCAGGGTATCGGCGCCGATGAAATCCCTGATTTCAGGTATTGTTTTTTGGGCTGCGATTAGCTCCCGGCGGGTAGCCATGTCTACCCCGAAGAAACAGGGATAGCGGATTGGCGGGGCACAGACGCGCATGTGGACTTCTTTGGCTCCACCTTTTTTTAGTAGCTTGATTACCTTTGGTGTGGTAGTGCCCCTGACGATGCTATCATCAACCAGAACTACCCGCTTACCTTCCAGTAAAGGCTGCAGGGGGTTGAACTTGAGTTTAACCCCGAGGTCCCTTATCCGTTGGTCGGGTTCAATAAAGGTACGCCCCATATAGCGGTTTTTAATCAAGCCTTCGCCCGGTGGTATGCCCGACCTGAGGGCGTAGCCGAAACCAGCGGCGGTAGCCGAGTCGGGCACGCCGATTACCAAATCAGCATCTACCGGGTGTTCTTCGGCTAGACCAGCACCCATAGCCTGTCTTGCTGCGTATAGCAGGCGACCATTAATGACGCTATCGGGGCGGGAAAAGTAGATGTACTCAAAGATACAGAGAGCCTTCTTATCTGTCTCTTCTTGATAGCTTTTAATACCCTTATCGTTAATAGAGACTATCTCACCGGGTTCAATCTCTCTTAAAAAGTTGGCACCAATATGGTCTATGGCACAACTCTCAGAGGCTATTACATAATGTCCATTGACGATAGTCCCCAGGCATAAGGGGCGTACGCCAAAGGGGTCGCGGATGCCATAGAGGGTGTCTTTGGTCATAACAACCATTGAGTATGCCCCCTGGAGCCGGCGCATGGCGTATCTTATCTTGCCCAGCCATTCCTTTCCCGGAGAGGAAACGATGAGGTTGGCGATGACCTCGGTGTCTGTGGAGGTATAGAAGGTAAAGCCTTTGTCAACCAGCTCCTTATATAGGGGTTCGGCATTGGTAATATTGCCATTGTGTGCTATAGCCAGGGCATCCGAGCCCTTACCCACTACGATAGGTTGGGCGTTGAAACTCTTACTGGAACCCCTGGTGGAGTAGCGGTTATGGCCGATGGCAATATGCCCGGTGAGCTTACTGAGAGAATCCTCATTAAATATCTGGGACACAAGCCCCATCTTGGCATAGACCTGGAGCCGCCTGCCATCGGTAGTAGCGATGCCAGCGCTCTCCTGGCCTCGGTGCTGGAGGGCAAAAAGTGCAAAAAAGGTAAGCCTAGCTATGTCTTCATTGTGGGCATAAATGCCAAAAACGCCGCATGCCTCGTGCAAATCAGCTTACCTCTTTAACTACGGGGTGGATTACCTCAGCACTATAATTATAGCCTATTGATTTCTTATCGGTCAATTAACTTTGGGGATATAAAATATAAATATGGCATTACCGCAATAGAATATTTGTGAATCAGGTAAATACTCCTTAAATAGCGTTTCAATATCTTCTTTTCTTAGCGGGTGTCCCATTTCCAGCCAGTTAACACTACCGGTCTTTATCGGCTCTCTAATGAATATAAGATTATAATTTCTCTTTATTCTTTCAAGGCAATCCCCCATGTCTTTTAGATGATGTAAAACCCCCCACATTACGGCTAACTCCCCGGTTGGTATGTCTTCCTCCAGATTTTTAACCTCGGCCTGGATTCCTTTAGTAAGCGCACGTCTAACCAGACTGGGATTAACATCAAAACCGCGGAGCTTTTTGGGTAGAAAGATATCCCTTAGCAGTAAAGTTACCTTGCCATCGCCACAGCCCAAATCATCCATCTCCCTATGCTTAAAACTTTCGGGGGTGATTTCTTTCAGGAATTTAAGCTGTTTCTTTATATGGGGACCGATAATTAGATTAAAACCGCTGAAGAAGTTAGCCAGCCTTTTTATTTTCTGCATAAACCATTTCCTGTTAAATAAACATTAAATATCTATTCCCAGCCAGCGTAGCAGGGCGGCTAAGCCATAATAACCCAAATAGGCAATAATCATGCTTTTAACCGTGTTGCCTGCCCAGCACATGATGAAAAATTTCCATAGACGAAAGCGGCTTGCCCCCATGGCAAAAGCCATTGGGAAGAAAATAGGGTTCAGCACCGCCGACATTAGAAAAACGACCAGTGAGCCTCTGTGTTTAGCCCAGTCCATAACGCAAGCCGTCCAGCGGATGATAAATCTATCAGGACTAGGAGAGGAGAAGCCGATATTGGAGAAAATCTTACGTCCACCACGACCGAAGAGATAAACAAGGGTGCCGCCTATGCCGGAACCCAGTCCGGCGACGGCACCCACTATGGCTGGATGAAGCACAGCGCCCATAGTGAACTGTACTACCAGTGATGGTACCGGGATGATGACAGTAGCCCCGCCGATAGTGCTGACAAAGAACAACCCCAGATAGCTATAGCTGGCTTGTTCCTGGAAGGCCTGCCAGTAGAAAATAACCATTATTGCCAGACCGAAGGTTAGGACAATAGTTAAGATACCTACCCAAAACTCCCATCTCTTGAGGGTATTTTTTAACTTACTTGTACTATTAATAGTATCAGTGTCAGTGTTAGTATCAGTCTCCAAGCCTCTCCTGCCTTGAGCGGTTTTTGTTACCAGTTGCCTGGTTCTTCCTTGCCTTGAAGATTAAGCCATCAGCCCCCTGGTCAACCAGGATGGTATCGCCCTCTTTGAATTCACCTCGTAGAAGTTTACTTGATAAGGGATTTTCTACATATTGCTCAATGGCTCGTCGTAGCGGCCTTGCTCCGTAGGTCGGGTCGTAGCCGATTTCAGCCAGCCATGATTTGGCTTTATCACTGATATCAATCTCCAGCTTTCTTTCGGTAAGGCGTTTTTGCAGGTCTTTTACCAGCAAATCAACTATACTCCTGAGCTGTTCTTCGGTTAGCTCATGGAAGACTATGATTTCATCTATGCGGTTAAGAAACTCGGGGCGGAAGGTCTTTTTAACCTCAGCCATCACCTTTTCCTTCATTCGTTCATAGCTGTTTTTAGTGGCTTTATCTTTATCCTTCTGCACGGCAAAGCCGAGGCCAGTTTCGCGCTTGATGAGCTCCACCCCGGCGTTTGAGGTCATTATGACCACCGTGTTCTTGAAATCCACTGTTCGTCCATGACCATCAGTTAATCGCCCGTCATCAAGCACCTGTAACAGGCTGTTAAACACCTCGGGGTGTGCCTTTTCAATCTCATCAAGTAGAATTACACGGTAGGGGCGTCTTCTTACCAGCTCGGTAAGCTGTCCGCCCTCATCATAGCCAATATAACCCGGCGGGGCACCAATCAGGCGTGATACCGTATGCTTCTCCTGGTATTCTGACATATCCAGTCGTACCATAGCGTTTTCGTCGCCGAAGAGAAACCAGGCCAGGGTTCTGGCTAGCTCGGTTTTACCGACACCAGTTGGACCCAGGAACATGAAGTTGCCAATAGGACGCCGCGGGTCTTTAAGACCGGCCCGGCTTCTTCTGATAGCCTCCGAAATAGCCTTTACCGCCTCTTCCTGGTTTACCAGCCGCTGGTGAATGCGTTCTTCCATATGTAGCATTTTATCGGCTTCTCCCTCCAGCATCTGGGATACCGGGATGCCCGTCCAGCTGGCGACCAGTTTAGCAATATCTTCCTCGCCGACCTCCTCGTCAATCTTCTGCTGCTTGAGCCACTGACTCTTAGCCTGGTTATACTCCTCTTCCAGGCGCAGCCTCTCAGCCTTAAGTTGAGCGGCGTGCTCATACTCCTGCCTTTGTGAAGCCGCCTCCTCTTCATTGGTTAATTGTTTGAGCCGGCTCTCCAGTGACTTAACCTCAGGTGGGGCACTCTCGGTATCAAGGCGCAGCTTGGAAGCGGCTTCATCAATCAGGTCAATGGCTTTGTCTGGCAGGTGTCTGTCAGAGATATAACGCTGGCTCAGGCGGACGGCAGCCTCTAGAGCCTGGTCGCTGATTTTAATCTTGTGGTGTGCCTCATATCTTGGCCGCAGGCCTTTCAGTATAGCAATAGTAGCCTCGGCATCCGGCTCGCTAATATAGACCGGTTGCAAGCGCCGCTCCAGGGCTTTGTCCTTCTCAATAAACTTGCGGTACTCATCCAGTGTGGTGGCACCAATGCACTGCAGCTCACCATGAGCCAGGGCTGGCTTGAGCATATTGCTGGCATCTATAGAGCCCTCGGCGGCTCCGGCACCGACTACAGTATGAATCTCGTCAATGAATAATATTATTTCACCCTGAGCCTCTCGTACCTCATCCATCACTGCCTTAAGGCGCTCCTCAAACTCGCCACGGAACTTACTGCCGGCTACCAGCGAGCCCATATCCAGAGCCATAACTTTTCTTCCCCTCAAGGATTCTGGGACGTCATCGGTAGCAATCTTTTGAGCCACTCCCTCGGCGATGGCTGTCTTACCCACACCGGCATCACCAACTATCACCGGATTGTTCTTGGTACGTCGGGTAAGTATCTGCATTACCCGTTTAATCTCCTCGTCCCGGCCGATAACCGGGTCAAGCTTGCCAGCTTGAGCCATGGCTGTCAGGTCACGGCTGTATTTAGACAGGGGGCGATATTTGCCCTCAGCCCGGGAATCGGTAACGCGATGCCCACCCCTGATTTTCTGCAGGGCACGGTATACCTTTTCCTGGTCAATACCGGCGCCGCTGAGTATTTTAGCTGCCTCACCTTTTTGCTCACTACTCATGGCAATCAATAGGTGTTCGGTACCGATGAACTCGTCCTTAAGGCGGTCAGCCTCGCCGGCGGCCGCTTCTAAAAGCTTGGCAATGCGCGGCGTAGCGTATATCTGCCCGGTTTCATAGGTAACCTTGGGTGCTTTCTCCAGGGAGGCAGTCACCTTCTTTTTCACTGCTTCAATATTAGTACCAAGCTCGCTAAGTATTTCACCGACCAGCCCCTTCTCCTGCTGGAGTAATGCTAACAATATGTGTTCCACATCCCACTGGTTATGGTGAAACTGACTGACTAGCTGCTGGGAGGTTGCCAGAGCCTCCTGTGCCTGTTCGGTAAATCTCTCCTGTCTCATGCCTCCTCCTCCCTTAATCTGGCTAACTCTGCCTCCAGCTCATCATTAACCCTCTGTAACTGGGCAATTTGCTGTGACATTCTCATAATAACCTCTACCCCGGCTAGATTAACCCCGAGGTCATCCATCAGCGTCATTACCCGGCGTAGTAGCGTAACATCTATGTCCGAGTACAGCCGAATATTGCCCCGTGACCGGGCTGGCTTTATTATGCCCACCTTTTCATAGTAGCGCAAGGTATAGGTCTGGGTGCCGAGCATCTCAGCAGCGACACTTATTACATAGCGTGGTTTGGTATCCATAACAACTCCTCACCTGTTATAAATTGTCTATGTGGCGCGAAACTGGTTGAGCTTTTTGAATAACTCCTTCTCCTCTTGAGATAAGTTTGTTGGTAATATTACATTTACTTTAGCTTTCAGGTCGCCATGGGTGGTTTTACCCAGATGGGGCATACCCTGCCCAGCTAGGCGAAAGAAACGTCCATTCTGGGTCTCCGGTGGAATCTTTAGCTCCAGACTTCCCTTAAGGGTGGCTACCTTAACCTCACCACCCAGCACGGCCGTCATTAGCGGGACATCTACATTAACATAGAGGTCATCACCCTGGCGCTCAAAAAGTGGATGGGGTTTAACCGTTATCATCAGGTAAAGGTCTCCCTTGGCACCGCCATAGCCTTGCCCACCCTTGCCGGCGATGCGCACGCGAGAACCCGTCTTGACCCCGGCTGGTATTTTGACTTCAATCCTCTTCATCCGGGGCACTACCCCCAAGCCACGACACACCGAGCAGGGTATATTTTGTATCTGACCGGTGCCGTGACAGGTGGCACAGGGCTCTTCAGTTTGTAGGCTGAGAATGTGGCTAGTGCCAGAAAATGCTTCTTCCAGCGTTACCTCAACCGGGTGTTCTATATCCCTCCCCCGCCTGGGCTGGGCACGGCGGGTGTAGGTGCTAGCCTTACCGCTGTGCAATAGCTCGTCAAACAGGCTGTCAAGCCCACCGCCACTGAAGCTATAGGTTCTGGCACCGCTGCCGAAAAGGTCACCGAAATCAAAGTCTTGGAAGGGTGCTCCTCGTCCTCCGGCTTTGGCAAACTGGTCGGCGTACTGCCACTGGTCGCCAAACTGGTCATACTTCTTTCGCTTCTCCTTGTCGGAGAGAACTTCGTAGGCTTCGCTTACCTGCTTAAACCTCTCCTCGGCGGATTTATCACCCGGATTGACATCGGGGTGATACTTGCGAGCCAGCCGGCGGAAAGCCTGCTTTATCTCCTTTTCACTGGTGTTGCGACTAACGCCTAATATATTATAGTAATCCTTACCCGCCATCTTATTTACCGTTATTAAAATACTGTTATATTATAATTAGGTCTTATGATATTTGTCAAACGATATTCAGGAATATTAATAAAATATTGTTAATATATTAAAGGTTTTGTAATCATAGAAACTTGATAACCAGATATTTGCCTGCTTACACTTGACAATTAGTTATTTACCTGTTTATAATAAAAGAAACTCGTTCTTTTACCCTCTCATTAAGGATTTATCCAGGATTGTTATGGTTTTACTTTTAGCTTTTTCCTGATAAATTTATAAGTCTTCGGGTATATGGAATAAGATTTCCCTAATGTCAAAGTATATCTTTGTTACCGGTGGTGTTGTTAGTTCAGTGGGTAAGGGTATCACCGCTGCCTCTATAGGCACCCTCCTAAAGAGCCGTAAAATCAGCGTCTCGGTTCAGAAGCTGGACCCCTACCTTAATGTTGACCCGGGAACGATGTCACCTTATCAGCATGGTGAGGTATTTGTCACCAAAGATGGTGCCGAGACTGACCTTGACCTGGGTAATTATGAACGCTTCATTGATGTTGAGCTTACCGCCGACTCAAATGTAACCTCAGGGCAGATTTATAGTGACGTTATTGCCAAGGAGAGGCGTGGCGACTTCCTGGGGGGTACCATTCAGGTGGTGCCTCATGTAACCACCGAAATTAAGAAACGATTCCAGAGACTGGCCGAAAAATCCAAGGCTGATGTGGTTATTATTGAAGTGGGGGGCACGGTAGGTGATATTGAAGGGCAACCATTCCTTGAAGCCATCAGGCAGATGAGAAATGATGTGGGACGGGATAATATACTCTATATCCATGTCACCCTGCTTCCTTATATTAATACTACCAAGGAGCTAAAAACCAAGCCTACCCAGCACAGTGTTAATGAGCTCAGGCGCATTGGTATCCAGCCAGACATTATCATCTGCCGCAGTGATTACCCCATCCCGGATGGGATAAGGGATAAAATCTCCCTTTTCTGTGATGTTAGTCGTGAAGCGGTTATTCCATTACCTACAGTACCAACTATATATGAAGTGCCGCTGGTACTAGAAGAAGAAGGCTTGGGACAACTGGTGGTAAAAAAGCTTGGTCTTAAACAGCGGAAGAAAGACCTTGACAAGTGGCGGGAGATGGTCTCCTGTCTTAAAAAGCCTAATGAGATGGTAAACATAGCGCTGGTGGGCAAATATGTAGAACTAGAAGATGCCTATTACTCGGTCAGGGAGGCATTATGTCACGCTGGGCTTTATCACGATAGAGATATTAATCTACAGTGGGTTCACTCTGAAGAACTGGAAAGGGATGGCGGTGAGGCTCTGCTACGGCAGGCTCAGGGTATAATAGTACCCGGCGGCTTTGGCGTCAGAGGTATAGAAGGTATGGTGAAGGCAGCCAATTATGCCCGGGAAAACAAGATTCCATACCTGGGGTTGTGTCTCGGAATGCAGGTTATGGTAATTGAATTTGCTCGCCATATACTGGGCTCAGATAAGCCGAATTCTACCGAGTTTGATGCCGATACACCTTATCCGGTTATTGCTCTCTTACCGGAACAGCGGGCGATAAAGAACAAGGGTGGAACAATGCGCCTGGGGGTTTACCCCTGTAGGTTGACCAATGATAGCCATGCTGCTACTGCCTATGGCCAAAAACTGGTTTACGAGCGCCACAGACACCGCTATGAGTTTAACAATGAATATCGTGATATACTGGCGCAAGCCGGAATGGTATATAGCGGACTGTCCCCTGATAACAACCTGGTGGAAATCTGTGAACTAAAATACCACCCGTGGATGGTCGGCTGTCAGTTCCACCCAGAGTTCGGCTCTCGTCCTGGTCGTCCTCATCCCCTGTTTCTCGGTTTTATCGCTACTGCCAAGGGTGTACTGCGTGAAGGGGCTCAGCCATCGCTACCCCTTACGCCTTAATTTAGGGAAGCTAAAATGCGTATCTTTCTGGACACAGCCAATATTAACCAAATCAAACAGGGTGTAAAGCTCGGTGTCGTTAGTGGTGTTACTACTAATCCGACACTGGTAGCCAAGGAAGGACATAAAGATTACCAGGCGGTGGTTAAGGAAATCTGCTCCATTGTCCCAGGTCCCGTTTCGGCTGAGGTGGTAGTGGAGGGTGTTCAGGCTATGCTTGAGCAAGCAAGGGAGATTGCCACCTGGGCACCCAATGTAGTAATTAAAATACCATCCACTGCCGAAGGCTTAGAAGTAACATCAGAGTTAGCCAAGGAGAATATAAAGGTTAATATGACCCTGTGCTTCTCAGTAAATCAAGCTCTGCTCGGGGCATTAGCCGGGGCTGCTTTTATTAGTCCCTTTGTCGGCCGGCTGGACGATGTCGGTCGTGATGGCATGGAATTAGTCAGGGATATTGTTGAGGTATATAAAAGGTATAGCTTGACAACTAAGGTACTGGCGGCTAGTATTCGTCACCCATTACATTGTGTGGCGGCGGCTAAAGCCGGGGCTCATATTGCCACCGTTCCCTATAAAGTACTACTGCAAATGACAAAACACCCGCTTACAGATATCGGCATCGAAAATTTCCTTGCCGACTGGCGGAGTGTTTCGGGCGATAGATAATCAGGGTAGAATGTTTAAACTAAATTATATATTTATATTATCGATTTATTCTTTAAGAGGAGGATCGGGGTAAAAAGAGGAAGGTAAAAATATGGATATCAGTCAGTTGGAAAATAAAAATAGAGATGAGTTGCTTGAGCTAGCTAAAGAAAATGGGCTTGCTAATTATAAAAATCTAAAAAAGCAGGAACTTGTTATGCGTCTGCTGCAGGTTAATGCCGAACAGCAGGGCAACATCTTTTGTAGCGGTATCCTGGATATAATGGCTGACGGTTATGGCTTTCTCAGGCAGGACACGCTACTGCCCAGCTCATTGGATGTTTATGTTTCCCAGTCCCAAATACGGCGCTTTGGCCTGCGCACTGGCGACATGGTTGTTGGTCAGGGCAGACCGGCTAAGGCAGGCGAAAAATACTATGGCCTGCTCCGTGTTGAGGCAATTAATGATATGAATCCCGAGCTAGCCAGAACCAGGCCCCATTTTGGCTCACTTACCCCAACCTTTCCTGATAAATTGATTAACCTGGAGACCTCACCTGAAAACCTATCGACACGACTTATAAACCTGATTGCCCCTATCGGTAGGGGCCAGCGTGGGTTAATAGTTTCCCCTCCCAAGGCGGGCAAGACAGTACTGATGAAAATGATAGCCAATGCCGCGACCACTAATTACAGTGATATTTATCTAATGATATGCCTTATTGGCGAGCGCCCCGAGGAAGTTACCGATATGAAACGCTCGGTTAAGGGTCAGGTGATAAGCGCCACCTTTGATGAGCCGGTAGAAAACCACACCCGTGTCGCTGAGCTGGCACTGGAGAGGGCCAAGCGGATGGTAGAAAGTGGTACTGATGTACTTATTCTTCTTGATGGCATTACCCGGCTCACCCGAGCCTATAATCTGGCTATGCCACCCAGCGGGCGCACCCTATCCGGCGGTATTGACCCGGTGGCTTTACACCCGGCCAAGCGTTATTTTGGTGCCGCCCGTAATGTAGACGAGGGTGGTAGCCTAACTATTATTGCTACCTGCCTTGTTGATACCGGTAGCCGTATGGATGAGCTTATCTATGAAGAATTCAAAGGCACGGGTAATATGGAACTCCACCTTGACCGACGCCTGGCTGAGCGCAGGCTCTTTCCGGCAATAGACATACAGCGCAGTGGCACCAGACGGGAGGAGCTGCTTCTGGATGAAAACACAGTAAAACAGATTCGTCTGCTGAGGCGTATGATGGCTATGGTGTCTGCTGACTCTGTGAACTCTGTTGAGACCACAGAGAGAATCCTGGAACGCTTGCGTAAAACAAAGACCAATGACGAGTTTCTGGCTGGTCTGAGTAAGGAAACATAGAAAAAGGCTACCCTTCAGTCCTATATTATTAAGAATATAGATTTTTTCTATATTTAAGCAAATACCCCACTTGACAAGGTGTGGTATTATATAAGGTAGACTATTTAAAGGAGGTGGTGTTATTGCAACGACCCGAAAGGGGAGATGAGTTATTAAACTCAAAAACGGATATATCTAGAAGTTACCTTGTCTCCAATAAATAGGGGGCAAGAAATACTTTATGTTAATCTTATGTTTACAAATAAATAAAAGGAGAAAAATTAAGGTCGATGAAAAAGAAAATTGTTAAAGTATTGGGAGTAGTGCTGAGCCTGGCTCTGTTATCCAGTCTGGCTATAGTATCTGCCCCGGTATCCGCCGCTCCCGGCACCAATGCCTGGGGTGAAATTGGTATGCCAACACTAGAGGCAGAGACTGGTGTCGGAGTGATGGCGGTAGCGCCCGATGGCACTATCTATGCCGCCATACTGAATGCGGAAGGGTCAAACTATTGGTCAGTCTGGAAGTCGGTTGATAAAGGTGTTAGCTGGACGGCGACGAAATTTACTGGTAACACCAGCAGAATTTCCGACATTGCCATCTCGCCCAACTATGCTTCAGACGGCACCGTCTACGTCTCCCGGATGAATGCTGACATCTACCGCATGACAGGTAAAGGCGCCGATACCCCAATACTTCTAAAGAGCTGCGTGGATAGTGGTGTCAATACTGCCACTACAGTCTATGACTTAGACTTATGGTATGACGGCAGTAAAGTCTGGATTCTAGCAGCTACAGATATTGATGTACTGGTCTTGAAAGATGCCCTGTTTGAGGATTGGAAAGACCAGCAACTCGTCCCACCACCGGCCAATCGTGCCGCCTATGAGGTCGCCTTTGCCCCTGACTTCAACAGCAGTAACCTCATCTGGGCAGTAATTGACAACGGCGCTGGGCATTTCCAGGTAACATCTACCGTATCACCCGGGCAGTGGGGTTTGACCATTTCCAATGTTAACCTGCAAAAGCAGGGTGGTGCCTTTGTAGATGTTTGCGAGTGGGTTGATATTGAATTCCCGGATGGCTACACCAGCAATACCCCGATGCTGTATGTCGGTTGTACTGACCTGGGTGGCGGTGCCGATGATGGCAACATCTTCCAGGTTAGGGGTGCAGTAGTACCAGGGGATAGCGAAGCCCTGCCGCTACTTCCGGTTAACGATGACATTGTTAGCGTGGAGGTATCGGGGAATGTCATCCTGGCCGGCACTTACAACTCAGCAATAGTGTACTGCAGTTACAATGCCGGTGATACCTTTACCCTGGCTCTCAAGGGGCCCACTGGCACGATGCGTTTTCATGTCTATATGGCTCCCGGAGCCTTTAACCCGAGCACCGGTGTTGCCTACTGCTCAAGCCAGGCGACAACCGGTGATGAGAGTGCCTTTTCATATACCGCCGATGGCGGTATGACCTGGAACCAGAGAAGCTGGATTGATACTGGTTGGACGGCGCCCATTAATGATATAGCCTTTGCCCCGGTTACCGCCAGCCAACCGGCTCTGATGATAAGTCAAGATGGAGTGACTGATAGTTTATGGCGGACCGACGATATCACCGCCGCCAACCCAGTGTGGGAGAGGGTGCTGAACACGACGGTTTCAGGATTGACCTACTTCTACTGGGTAGAGTATTCCATGAACTATGCCAGCGACAAGACCATCATGCTTTCTGGTTACAATGCTGCTAGTTCAGCCTATGAACTCTGGAAGTCCACCGATAATGCCCAGACCTTCAGCTACTGGCGCACCATATCACCCGATATCATATGGACATGGGACCTGAAGGTCTATAACAGCGCTACCATCTATGCCGCTTGTGTGGGTAGCTATGGCTTCTTGGGCACCAGCCTCTTCGGTCCGGCGGACAAGGAGCTATTGGGTGTGACTGGTAATTCCATAGCCCTTCAGCCCGGCTTTAACCCCGACGATACTGCCAAAGACAACCTGGTCGTTGGCGACGATAGTGGCAAGGTATATATCTCCAACGACGCCGGCGACACCTGGGGTGCTGCTCAGACTACCGGTCTTACCGGTGATGTCTATGTCGCCTTTGACCAGAAGGACGCCACCGTTATCTACTTAGCCTCCAGCGGCAGCACGGTCAAGACGGCAACCTTAGACGGCAACAAGTTTAAGACTGATAGCCTGAAGGACCTCAAAGACAGCGCCCTGGCTACCGCTACGGCTACCAGCTTTAGCGGCTTACAGGTTGCCAAAGATAACACCATTTATGCCCTTGGCGGCGATGTAACAACGACGCCAGCGACGACAGCCCATGCCATTAGTGGTCATATCGTCCTTACAGGCACAGATAGCGGTGCCCAGGCGAATGTTACCCTGACCGATGTTGTGGTCACAAAGCTTCAGGGTACCTTCATTGATGAGGAGGCGATTAATATCGGCACTCCCGCCGATAGCTTTACAGCCACTGGCTACAATTCTGTCTCCGGCACTATCTATGTTGTGGATAATGCTGGTCCTGATGCCGCCGCCTATACCTCCATGCTCACCTTTACAGGATTAACCCTGCTTAATGTAGCTGTGCCGTTTGAGGCTGGCGAGACTGTAACTGTGGCTGAGACTGCCGCTAATGACATGACCATTGACATTAACCACATAACAAATCCAGGCGGTACTGTAACCGGTGAGACCAACCTCTTCCGCCTGCTTCTGGGTGAGAGTGATAACATCTGGGAGAAAGCCCCCAAAACTGGTGCTTATGGCCTGTGGCTTACCGAGGGCTCCAACACCCTGTGGGCGATGGGTTCGCCTGTCACCGGGGTTCTTACTCCAACGTTCTGGGCTCTTAAGGACACCCTGAGCGGTCAGGTAACAGGAGTGGCGGTTTCTGACGTCAAGGAGACCTCAGCCAAGGTAAGCTGGACGGCGATGACCGGTGCTAAGCAGTACCAGGTTAAGTACGACACCACCATTGTCCCTGTACCGGCAACACCATCGGCAACACCGGCTACTACTACCACCCTTTCACCTCTTACCCACAACACTACCTATTCAGTGAAGGTCAGGGTGGCGACTGGTCAGACGTTCCAGAGCCGCTGGTCTACTGCGGTTAGCTTCAAGACCATTGAGGCTATCGCCACGCCAGTTCCTGAAGTCCCGGCTCAGGGTTTGCAGGATGCTCCGCTACTGCCATCGTTTGTCTGGGCTGGGGTGTCCAACGCTGTCAGCTACGAGTTTGAGCTGGGCATAGACCCAACCTTTACTGCTACAATCGTAAAGACAACGATTACTGCTCCGACCACCGCCTACACCTGCGCCACTAAGCTTGCCTACGATACCGACCACTACTGGAGGATAAGGGCAGTCAGCGCTACCGGCACCAAGAGCGCCTGGTGTACCACCCAGAACTTCCACACCATGCTGAAGCCAGTAGAGCCACTGCCACCGGTAACGATTCCACCGCAGATAACACCTACTGTAATTGTAACCATGCCTGCTCCAATAGTAACAGTGGTACCTCCAGATATAACAGTGGTACCTCCGGATATCACCGTGGTAGAACCGGATATCATTCTTCCGACGCCAACGACAACCTCAACCACAATACAGATTGCTCAGCCGGAAGTAGAGACACCGGTCTATATCTGGATAATAGTGGCCATTGGTGCGGTACTAACCATAGCGGTGATTGTCCTGATCATCAGAACCAGGAGAGTAGTCTAACCAAGAGACTGATTCTGGCGTAAGGGATAACACCCTATCCAGACTTTACGAGAGCCCCCCGAAGTTCGGGGGGCTCTCTCTTTTTTAGTAAATCCTTAAACAAATCCTTCACTATGTATTGACGAGCCGTTATAGTCGGGGTAGAATTCGCCATATGGCGAAATCGGGCTTTATTATCGGGCTGATTATTATAGTTAGCCTGTCTTTTTTTACTTCAGCCACTCCAATGGTCACCGCTACCGAAGAGGTAAAGTGGTATCGGGAGAGCATTCCGGTTGAGGGTGAGGCTGGGGGCTGGCTACTAGCTGATGGTTCAGACGTCCGGCAGTTGGCGGTAACTACTGATGGTGCCCTTTACGCTTGCGTTGAAGGGCTGGCTGATAGCCTTTATAAATCCGTAGACGGCGGCTATAGCTGGTCACAAACCGGTAATGTTACCGGCACCATTGTTGATATAGTTACCATGGCTGATGATGCCAGCGTTATCTACTGTGCCACTAAAAGCAATGTTTTTAAGTCCACCGATGCCGGCGGTAGTTTCCGGCCGCTGGCGGCAAACACGGCTTTAGCTGGCAGTGATAATATAGAGATTACTGCCATTGATGTTGCCCACTGGGGCGATAGCAATATTGTTGTTGCCGCTACCAGGGATACTGACGCCGTTGAATATGGAGGTGTTTATATACTAAAAGAAGAGCCTCTCTTTCCTCAGTGGCTGGATGCCGATATCGGCGACTATGATGTTTATTCGGTAGCTTTTTCTCCTGGCTTTGCTTATGACCAGCAGATTGTGGCTGTGGTCACTGATGAGACTGATAGCTTTGTTACCACCAAGATAGGCAATACCGGTTGGGGGGAGACTATTGGCGATGCCAGATTGGACAGGGATAATTCCGGAGCTTCTTTGGTGGTGAATAGGTCAGCCGTAGTAGCTTTCCCCGACGATTACAGCTCGGATTTAGCCACTGGCTCATATGTCCAGTTTGTGGCCGTTAATGCCGGTGGTAATAAAGGTGATGTCTATGCGGTTTACGGCGCAGAGGCACCGGCTAGCTCACTGGCTGTTGACCTCAATATTGGCTCAAGCTACGGTTTGGGCAATATTGATGTTACCAGTCTGGCTGTTTGCGGTAATACGACTAATGCCATTCTTTTAGCCGGTGTAGCTGGTGATGGGCAGGTATATTATAGCTATGATGGCGGCGGTAGCTGGGTAAGAAGTCTGAAAGAACCGACAGGACAGTCTGAAACCTTCGTGCTTATGGCTCCTGACTTTCTTGGTCAAAGTAGAGCCTATGCGGCTACCAGTGGTGCTGAGAGTGCCTTTTCTGTTACCTCGGATGGGGGGGTTACCTGGAATCAGCTTGGTCTGATTGACACCAGGATTGATAGCATTATTGACTTGGCATTTTCTCCTGATTACAGCCAGGATAATACCCTTTTTATGCTCACCTGGGGTGGTGATTTCAGCCTGTGGCGCGGTCTTACTGATATCTCCCGGTGGGAGAGGGTATTCTCCAGTGCACTGGATGGTGTTGATTGTATTGATTTTGTTGAGCTTTCTCCACAATACGGCAGTGGCAGTCAAGTAGTGTTTCTAGCCGGGGGTGAAACTAGTGGTCCGGCAATATGGAAGTCGGTTGATAACGGGCAGAGCTTCATCTATAGGAGTGCCCCGGTGGCTATTGACCAGTGGGCGGTGATTAATGACACCACCCTGTTTATTGCTGGCTATAATGGCGTTAATGGGCTTGTCTACCGGACGACTGATAGCGGTAAAAGCTATTTTTCTGGCACGGTTGCTGGTGAGCAGTCTTTAAGCTCCATAGCCCTGTCCCCTAGCTATAACCAAGATGGGAATATCCTGGTGGGCAACAGCAATGGCTGGATATTCTGGTCTGGTGATAATGGTAACTTGTTTGAACTATTGCCATCGGGTGCTATCTCGCCACCCCTAACCGGTAATGTCAGCGTTGCCTTTGACCCCCAGTTCAGCAGTAATGATACTGTCTATGCTGCCAGTGATAGTACGGATGGGGGTATCTATCGCTTTGTTATAGGCAGTAGCACTGGCTGGGAAAATATAGACAGCACCTTGCCATCAGGCGGTATGATTGGTGCATTGGGTGTCTCGGTTGACGGTGTATTATATGCGGCTAACTTCCAGCAGGTGGATACAGAAAATGGTAAGGGTGGCATGGAACGCTGCCTTAAGCCAACATCAGGGGAGGCCTTTGAAACAGTAATCCGCGGGCTAGATAATGGTGCTACCCTGTTTGGTTTATGGCTCGGTGGCAACCAAATATGGTCAATTGACACCACCAATATTATGCTGGTGACCTATATTGACAGCTTGACCAAGCCGGTTATCTTAACCTGTCCCGATAACCAGGCACCAGGCGTGGGTATGATTGTTAATGGCGCTATTAGGGATGTCAGCCTTGACTGGGAGCCGCTTGATGGTGCTACGAGCTACCAATGGCAGATTGATGATGATAACGACTTCTCTTCTGCGCCTACCGGATTTGAAGGTAATACCACGGCAAGTTCGGTTGGGCTGCCGGAACTTGAATCTAACACAACTTACTACTGGCGGGTGAGAGCATACAAGCCGGTGTTGAGCCCCTGGTCAGAAAAGTGGTCGTTTACTACCAGCCTTGGCGGTGACATTGTTGCCCCCAGACTGGAAAGCCCTCAGGCTGGTGCTACTAATGTGTCAATAAGGCCTGTGTTCCAGTGGAGTGCCGTAGCCGGGGCTAGTGGCTATGAGTTGATAGTGTCCAGTAAATTTGATTTTAGTAATCCTGAAATAAGCCGGGTTGGTGAATATGCCCTGCCCGGCAATGCCTGGCAGTCTGATATAAACTTGCTCTACAATACCACATACTACTGGAGGGTTAGGGCTGTTAGCTCTATTACAAATAGCGCCTGGAGTGCTGTGGGTAGTTTCACCACCGAGCCGGAGCCAGAAGTAGTGGTTGAGCCGCCTCCAGCAACAACAACCTTAATAACTTTAGAGGTGCCCCAGGTGCCTCAAGAAATAATTGTAGTGCCTCCGCCGGAAATAACTGTGGAGCCCCCGGTTATAACTGTGGGAATTACAATAACATCCCAGCCCCCCACTCAATCACCAGTTCAACCACAACCGGCTACCCCTGACTGGGTCTATTATATGATAGCAGGTATGGGTTCCGTTGTAGCATTACTGCTGATTGTCATATTGATTCTGGTGGCCAAACGGCGCTAACCAGGGATTGCCTGATAGAGCTTATCTTTTATAAGAATAAGGCCTTTCTTAGTACTTTTTTATTTCCCAATAGTACTTTTTAACTATTAAGACTAGGAGGTTTGGGGGATTGTTATGGTAGGAAATCATAGTATACTTAAGTTATCAATAGTTAATTTTAGATAGGAAAATTATATAAATGATTACGGATATCAATAGTAATGGCAAGGTAGTAGTTAAACCAGAATATCGCCAAGGCGAATTACAGGCAAGGTTATTGCCGGTAGATGAGGTTGCCCGTTTCCTGGACGTTCATTCTAGTACTGTCAGGCGATGGGGCGAAAGTGGGTTATTAAGGTCTTATGAAATCGGGGCACACCATAATCTAATGTTTAAGCAGGATGATGTCCTTAAATTTTTTATTCTAAATATCTTTGATAAATACTAGGAAAAAGTGCATAAAGAGTATTGCTAGATAATGGTTTAGATAAGTAATGGTAGTCAAATCAGAGAGGAGGTGAAATAGATGGAAGACATGAGTAATAAGGTCAGGCATGGAGCTGAGGAGGCAGCCAGGATTCTTGATGAATACAAGCAGAGGCTCACGCAGGCCATTGAGGGAGAGAGGCAGAAGATACTAGAAGAGGCTGAGCAGGAATCAACCGATATTATCGCTAAAGCCCGAGAAGAAGCAGAGCAGATTATCAAACAGAAAACAAAGGAAGCTGAGCAGAAAGCGGCTAAGTATATAGTTGAGTCTAGGCTGAAGGCTGAGCAAATTGCCGCCGAATTTAAGGATGAAGCCAGGAAAAGGGTTGAGGAGGAATCATCGGCAATTATTGCCCGGGCGAAAGAACTAGCGGCACAAACTATTAAAGAGGCTGATGAGAGAGCCAAGCAGCTAGCTGAAGAGAAGAAGAAGCAGGAGGCGGAGCGTATCATTAAACAAGCTAAACAGGAATCGGAAAAGATAGTCATCAGGGCTGGGAAAGTAGCCGAGGAAGAGGCAGGCAAGATAGTAGCTGATTCAAAAAAGGAAGCAGAAAAGGTAACCAGTAAGGCGATGGAATTGGCGAAAAAGGAAGCGCAAGACTCGGCTAAGGCTATCGTTGTATTAAAACAGGAAGCGGAGAGAGAAATAAAGGAGGCTAAAGAGAAGGCGCGGCAGGAAGCGGAATGGATTATTAAAAACGCTAGAGAGGTGGGGAAGAAAGAGGCTGCCGAGAAACCGGGTAAAATTATTACTGAAGCCAAGCTAAAGGCAGAAAAGATTATTAACGAGGCTATGGAGAGTGGCAGAATAAAGGTTAGAGAAGAGATGGGCAAGGTTATAGCTGAGGCAAAGCGGAAGTCAGAATGGGAAGCGGCCGGGATTATTGCTGAGGCAAAGCAAAGGGCGGAGCAGATTATTAACGAAGCCAGGAAAAGGATTAGAAGTGATGGCAGGGGAGAGGTTGAGGGAACAAATAGGGTTTTTAATGAGGTAAAGCAGAAGGCTAAGCAGGATTTTAACGTAACCGGGGAGAAAGATAGAAAGAAATCGGAGCCCCAGGACGATGAAATGGAAATTTTGCTGGACCTGCCACGGAATAAACGGATAGATTTTTAAGCTCAAATTATTAAGTGGTGCAGGACTCCAGTTGATATCTGGTGTGCCTATCTAATAGAATCCTACTCTTTATTAAAGGGTGGGATAATAATCTAAAATATAGTTACAATTTAATAATCCAGTAGAACAACCTGGGTGCTTATGGGAAGGCTTGATTTAGTCAAAGTAAGCTTGCTTTGAGAGCTTATATCATGAGCGCCTATTTCTTTAAGGAACCTGTCTAATGGCTCAAGCTCCCGGTTTATTGCCAGTGTTTTATAGTGCATGGGAATCACTATTTTGGGTTCCAGTTGCCGCACTATCTCGGTAGCCACCGGGGCATTTATGGTAGAAACTCCACCTACCGGAATGAGCAGCACATCAACGCTACCCAGTTCTTCCACCTGCTTATCAGTTAGGACGTGCCCCAGGTCGCCAAGGTGACATATTAGTATTTCATCCATCTCTATGAGGTAGATGGTGTTTTTACCCCTTGTGCCACCCCTGTTTTCGTCGTGAAAGGTGGCTACACCTATAATTAGCACATTGCTGATTTCATACTCGCCAGGACCAGTAACCAGTTTAGGATTGCCACTGATGCCATCACTAAAGGAATGGCCCGGGTGCTGGTGGCTTACCGTTACAATGCTTGCCGTTTGCTTGCCCAGAGAGTAGCCCAGGTTTGGTGAGTATGGGTCGGTGATAACTGTAGCCTGTTTCCCTTTAAGTTTGAAGCAGGAATGGCCTAGCCAGATAATCTCCATATTATTGGCGTAATTTTATCATGAGCACCTTTGGCGGGTCAATTAAGCTAGATAAGTCATTATATATTGCTACCCATTATGGTATGATATTCCCAGGATGCGTTATGCTTTTTTGGCTGACATCCATGCCAATCTAGCCGCTTTTACTGCTGTACTTGACGATATTAAGCAAAGGGGAGGGGTGGAGGAGCTTTGGTGCCTGGGAGATATAGTTGGCTATGGCCCTGAACCCAGCCAGTGCATTAAGCTACTACGAAGATACAAGCGTATCTGTGTTGCCGGAAATCATGACCTGGCGGTTATAGGCAGGCTGGATATTGCCAGTTTCAATCCGGATGCCGCCTTTGCCTGCCACTGGACGGCAAAGCAGTTAAGACCTGGGGATATTGGATACCTTAACAGCCTGCCGTTGGTTATTGAGAAGGGTGATTTCACCCTGGTACACGGTAGTCCCAGGGAGCCCATCTGGGAATACCTAATATCCAAGGGCAGTGCCCTGGAGAACTTTGCCTGTTTCAAAACAAAATACTGTCTGGTGGGGCATTCACATGTGCCCTTTATTTTTAAGCAGGAGGATGGTGGCTGCTCATTCATTCCATTATCAGAGGGTATCAGGCAGGTTCTGGGCAAGAACCGGATGATTATCAACCCTGGTGGCGTTGGCCAGCCGCGGGACGGCGACCCCAGAGCCAGCTATGCTATATACGATAGTGACTTGGGCGTAGTCAGGTTCTACCGCGTTGCCTATGATATAGGTGCCACCCAGGGGAAAATGGTGAAAAATAACCTGCCGGTACGCTTGATAGTCCGCCTGGAGCATGGTCTATGACCGGAAAAGTGGAATATAGCCAGGGTTACCGTAAGACTTTATTTGGTCAGACGAAGGGGCTTTTACGCCGCCTTGACCTAAAGGTCAGGAAAAGGCTGGGACAGCACTTCCTTATCGACCAAGAGGTATTAGAGGAGGTTGCTTCAGCCGCTGAACTTGCCCCTGATGATATTGTTATTGAGGTAGGTCCCGGGCTTGGTGTGCTGACCAGGGAGCTGGCTAAGAAGGCAGGCTGGGTGATTGCCGTTGAACTGGACGATAGGCTGGCTTCCATTCTGGAGCAGACTCTGGCTTCGGCTGGCAATGTGACTGTTATCAATAAGGATATACTTAAAGTTGCCCCGGCGGCTTTAATTGAGGAGCCAAGAACGCGGTTGTCATTTAAAAAGGATAATTCTGTTGGCTACAAGGTGGTGGCTAACCTGCCCTACTATATTACCTCCCCTGTCCTGCGCCATTTTCTTGAGGATTCAGCTAAACCCCGGCTTATGGTGGTTATGGTGCAAAAGGAAGTGGCTGAAGCTATCGTGGCCAAACCAGGCCGGATGAGCCTGCTTGGTATCAGTGTTCAGTTCTATGGTAAGCCAGAGATAGTAAGCTATGTGCCCGCCAGGTGCTTTTATCCGGCACCAGAGGTCGATTCGGCTATTCTAAAAATTACTGTATGTTCTCAGCCCGTCATAGACATTAAGGATATAGATGGCTTTTTTAAACTGGTGCGGGCTGGCTTTACTGCCTCCCGCAAGCAGCTGGCTAATTCCCTGGCTCAGGGTCTGGGGATTTCCAAGGCTGAGGTGATGCCCTTATTGGACAAGGCGGGTATAATATATAAGCGAAGGGCTGAGACCCTGTCTCTTGAAGAGTGGCAAATACTGTGGCAGGTATTAAGGAGGAGACTCCGTGATAATAGTTCAGGCACCGGCTAAGATAAACCTGACCCTCGAAGCTCTGTCTAAACGCCCCGATGGTTTTCATGAAGTCCGCAGTGTCATCCAGACCATCAGACTGTGTGACCAGCTTAACTTCCAGCCAAGCAAGAAAATAGTCATTAAGTGTGACCATACCGGCTGGCTTTTAGAAGAAAGTCTGGTGCCTAAGGCAGCCAGTTTGCTTAAAGAAACCTCAGGCTGTTCCGAAGGGGCAACTATAGAACTATCTAAGAGAATTCCTCTGTTATCGGGTTTAGCCGGCGATTCCAGTGATGCCGCAGCTGTCCTTATCGGGCTTAATAAGCTCTGGGGGTTGGCTTTTTCGCCGGGGGAGCTGGCTCATTTAGCCTCGCAGTTGGGTTCGGATGTAGCCTTTTTCCTCTTTGGCGGTACAGCCCTAATTCAGGGCAGGGGGGAGATGGTAAGTCCACTACCCCCTTTACCCAACATGTGGGTTGTATTGCTAGTACCAGCTGTGCCCCGGTATATCGGAAAGACGGGGCGGCTCTATGCCAGCCTTAAGACAAGCCACTATACCGATGGGCATATGACAGAGGAGCTGGTGGTATTACTGACCAAGGGGAGCGATGTGGCATCAGCCAACCTTTTTAATGTATTTGATAGTATTGCCGATGATAACTTTGACGGGCTTGATGACTACCGGCAGCGGTTTTCTAAAGCCGGGGCTGGTAGCATTCACTTGACTGGCTCTGGGCCAGCTTTGTTCACTCTGGTCAAGGATAAAGTACAGGCTGAGAAGATATATAAGAAGCTTACCAGTCAGGGGCTGGAAGCCTATCTGGCTGAGACACTGGAAGCCATTAAACCACTGCCATAAACACTGGGGGTTAAAATGGTAGTAGAGTCAGCTTTAGCTATCATTGTTGGCTATCTTCTTGGCTCTATCCCATTTGCCTATATCGCTGGTCGTCTGATGAAGGGGGTGGATATACGGCAGGTGGGTGGTGGCAATATAGGTGCCACCAATGTCATGCGGGAAGTCGGGACGGCGGCTGGTATTGCTGTCCTTATAGCCGACATAGTTAAAGGCACGGTGACGGTGCTTGTTGCCCAGTGGCTTAGCGACTCTCAGGTAATTGTCTTTATAACCGGCTTTGCCGCAGTAGTTGGGCATAACTGGTCTGTTTTTCTTGGCTTCAGTGGTGGTAAGGGTGGTGCCACCACCATCGGGGTGTTTTTTGCCCTGGCGCCGGTTGAGTCGGCTATCGCCTTTGGCATAATGCTGCTGGTTGCCTTTACTACCAGCAATTTAAGGTTGGCAATGGGCGTTGGTTTTATCTTTCTGCCCCTTATTATCTGGGGCTTTGGTGGTGAGCCCAGCCTCATCTTCTATTCGCTGGCGCTGTATATCTTTACCGGTCTTCGGGGTTTGCCGGCAATAATAAGAAGCCTGCGAAACCCAGCGGAGAGAAAGGGTTTTATTATTGACAGGCAGTTTAAACCGTGGCAGAGGAGGAGGAAGTAGGGATTATAATGATATGTTTATTTACTATCCGTCTATCCTAACCTCTTTAATAGCTTCTCCTCATCCTGCTTTGTTTTAACCTTGCCATCCAGTCTGGCGTCAAGAAACTTGTTCAATATTTCCTTAATACGGGGGCTTTGAGGGATGCCCATTTTTATTAGGTCATTGCCGGTAAGTACTGGCTTTACATAACGGAGCTTGTCCAGATATAGCTGGATATCTTGGCGGGTTGTCGGGGAATCGCTGGCGATAAGGTTGGCGGTGATTGCCTGCTGAGAAAAGCCGTGTAGCAGGTGGTAAATACCACTGGGGTTGAGTTTGGGGTCGGCCAGCTGTTGGAGCTTGGCTTTGATACTGCTGGTATCCCGCAGGGTTTGTGCTAGCGTCTTGGTTAATCTAAGGTATGAAATAAATTGCTCCCTTTCCTTATCAGCAAGATGATAAGTTAGCAGTGCTATATAGAGGCTGGGTGGTGGCTGGTTGGGTAAACTTATCTGCCGTGCCTGCTTGAATTTATCCTCAAGCCAGCCGTTGCCTCTAAGAGCAGGGTTTAGTTTGGCTAGCACACCAAGTTCCTCAGCGTGCTGGAAGACTTTCTCTGGAATTTGTTCTTTAAGAACACGTTCCAGTTCATATCGTATTCGGTCGCCGCTGATGGTATCCAGCATGGGTATATCTCGCCTAAGTAGTTTGAGGGTTTCTGATTCCATTTGAAAGCCCAGCCTCTGCTCATAGCGTAGACCGCGCCAGATACGCGTAGAATCGTCAATGAAGCTCCTTTGGTGCAGAATGCGTATAATCTTATTATTAAGGTCATTTTGACCGTTGTACAGGTCAATCAGGCGTCCGTAGCCTTCAGGATTGAGCTCAACAGCCATGGTATTGATGGTGAAGTCACGGCGAAATAGGTCATCACCCAGGTTGCCGGGTTTTACGGTGGGCAGGGCGCCGGGTCGTGCATAGCTTTCCGAGCGGGCGGAAGTCAGGTCAACGCTCCATTCATGCCACTGGAGCTTGGCTGTGTTGAAGCGATGATGGATTGTGATTTTGACCGGTTCGTTGTCTATTAACCTTTGGGCTAGAGCTATAGCGTTGCCTTCTACTACTAAATCAATATCAAGGTTGCTCTCGCCCAGCAGAAGGTCGCGAACAGCGCCGCCGACAAGATAGGCCTTTTCCCCTTTGCCGGCGGCGAGCTTGCCAGCCTGCTTTATGAAACTGACCAGCTCGGCGGGTAACTTCTTTTCTATTTCGTCAGCTAGATTGGTAATCTTAGGCATCTTTCTATCCCATTGAGTCGTCCGAATTATAGCACAGCTTGTTACTAGGTTCATTCTGTTGTTATTTGCCGACCATTCACTTATAATGAAACCTTAGGGTTAAATGATGAAGGTAGTCGCCATTGTGGGTATGACCGGTGCCGGTAAGTCAGAGGTAGCCAGAATATTTGAGGAGAATGGTTTTACCAAGATAAGGTTTGGCGATGTAACCGATGAAGAGGTAAGGAAGCAGGGGTTAGCATTAAACGAAGAAAATGAGCGCCGCATCAGGGAACAACTGAGGAGAAAATATGGTATGGCTGTCTACGCCATACTGAACCTATCCAGGATTGACCTGGCGCTGAAACAATCGCCGGTGGTCATTGACGGGCTTTACTCCTGGGAGGAATATACCTTTCTTAGGGGTTACTTCAGGGAAAAGTTCTATGTCATTGCCGTCTGGGCATCGCTAGAGACGAGGTATGCCAGGTTGGCGGCTAGGGCAGTACGTCCCTTGACAATGGAAGAGGCTGCCAGCCGTGATGAGGCAGAGATTAATACAATCAACAAGAGCGCTCCTATTGCCATGGCGGACTTTACCATCTTAAACGAGTCTACTTTGAAGAATCTGGAAAAGGAAACGAAGAAGAGCATCTCTGCTTTAAGGAGGCGGGGTTGAAGAGACCGGGTACGGATGAGTATTTTCTAAAGGTAGCCGCTGTAGTCGCCGAACGCTCAACCTGCCGACGGCATCATATCGGGGCGGTGGCGGTTAAGGATAAGCAGATACTGGCTACCGGTTATAATGGTGCTCCCTCCGGTTTTAAGGACTGCCTTGAGCTTGGTTGCCTCAGGGATGAGCTTGGGATACCGTCCGGGGAAAGGCACGAAATCTGCCGGGCTATTCACGCTGAGCAGAATGTAATCATCCAGGCGGCCCTCCATGGTGTCAGCCTTGAGGGAGCAATTATTTACGCTACCCATACGCCGTGTGTTCTCTGTGCCAAGATGCTAACCAATGCCAAGATAAAGCGGTTTGTTAGCTTTGGTAAATATAACGATGATACCTTTATCCCGTTATTCAAAGAGGCGGGTATAGAGCTTAACATAAAGAATAAACCACCATCACAGATAGAGTATATAGACTAGCTATATACTCTGAACCATCTTGAATTAAGGAGATTGGATTAAAAAAATGGCTGAGAATAATCAATCGCAATAGACCCCCAAGATTTATAGAAAGTCAATAGTGAAAGTTCTTGATGAAATGGATGAAAACATCCGTGCTGCTGCCGAAGCCGCAAGGAGAGCCGAAGAAGCCGCGAAATCAGTTAGGGATGCTTCTGGTGAGGCAGGTTGGAAAAGCATTGAGCATGAATTTGGTGTCACAAAGATACAATTTGGAATTAAAATAAAATTTATAAAAGAGAGATTCAAAAGAGAGATTATATTTCGTGATATAGGACAAGCACAAGACTTGGTTTCGTCGGGTTTTTCAAAACCTGCCCTAATATTGGCAGGTGGTGTGATTGAGGAAATGCTAAGGCTTTATTTAAAATATAAGAATATTCGTCCAGAAAGGGAAGATTTTAATGGATATATTGAGGCTTGTGAAAAACATGGTCTATTGAAACATGGTGTCTCTCAACTCTCTCATTCGGTGAGACAATTCAGGAATCTAGTCCATCTTTCTGCAGAGGAGAAAAATAAAGACACAATATCTAAGGTAACGGCGATAGGCGCGCTGTCTTCAATATTCATCATTGCGAATGATTTTTGAATATTTTATAAAAGGGTGGTTTGAGAGGAGCAAAGTCCCTTTCAAAAATCTCCCCTTCCCTAATAAAGGAAGGGGGAATAAGGAAAGCAGGAGGTTTGGAGGGATGCAATCCCTCCATTCTAATCCTTCCCCCTCTCCTTGAAAGGAGAGGGGGATTAAGGGGGTGAGGTTGTTAGGCAATCTATTTAGATTAGAACCTTGACAATAGTGGTAGAATTGATAAACTGTTAGCTAAAATAAAGATTTCTAGAAAGAAGAAGGAGAAGGAAGAGGGTCTAATAATGAAAGAACCTATCGTAATTGAAAACCTGAGCAAGTATTACAACAAGTTCCTCGCCCTGGATAATCTATGCCTGAAAGTAACCGAGAACAAGAGTGTTGGCTTACTTGGTCCCAATGGCGCTGGTAAAAGCACCACCCTCAAGATTCTCTGTGGTCTTATCCGCTCCTCCTCTGGTGCCGCTTATATTGATGGCATTAATGTAGCCGGAGAACCAGAGCAAGCCCTTTCCAGAATTGGTGCCATTGTGGAGACACCGGAGTTTTACTCGTTCCTGACGCCAAAGGAGACGCTTAACTATCTGGGTAGGCTTCGGGGGATGGGGGGGGATGGGTTAAGGAATAGGATAAAAGAGGTAATTCATCTTGTCCGGCTTGATGAATGGCTTAATGTTAAAATAGAGAAGTTCTCCCGAGGGATGAAACAGCGTCTGGCGGTGGCGCAAGCTCTGCTACATGACCCACCGATTCTTATTCTGGATGAGCCAGGGCTGGGGCTTGACCCCAAGGGTATGGTTGAGTTTCGTGAGATTATTACCGGCATGGGGAAGAAAAAAGCAGTCCTATTTGCCTCGCACCAGCTGGTTGAGGTCTCCCAGATATGTAGCGAGGTAGCTATCATAGACCACGGGAAATTGCTGGCTTATGATAGCATTGCCGAGCTGGAGAAAAAATACCAGTCGCTTGAGCGTGCCTACCTTGAATTAATAGGAGGTTCATCTGTTGAGTGAATTAGAAAAACTTAAAATAGTTACTGGGTATGAGTTCCTGAAGCATATACGCCGCCGGCGTCTTTATGTAATACTGGGCATAGCCCTGCTTACCGAGCTGGTGGTACTCGTCCTGATTCCAGCACTTCTTGACGGCTACCCGGAAAATGTGAAGTTAATGGCGGCTATGCTCACCATTGGTCCGTCCCTAGCGGCAATTGGTGCTGTCTTCTTTGCCGGGGACGCTATCGCCGGGGAGTTTGAAGGTAAAACCGGCTATATTCTTTTCACCAATCCCGTCAGGCGAATCACACTGGTAATAGGGAAATATCTGGCATGCTTTATCGCCATAACGCTACTAATTGTTTTTACTTATATCATTATCGCTATTTCACTTCTAGTAATTTATCATGAGGTGCCTATTGAGACACTTACATCATTCGGACTATGCCTGCTTTTTGCCGCCGCCGTTCTCTCAATAACATTTTTCTTCAGCGCGGTATCAAAAGGAGCTATGGGAGCTACGGTAATGACACTACTCTTTGTTTGGATGCTTTCCGGTATTATTGAGAGCGTCCTCGCCTTCACCGGCAATCCTTACTGGTTTCTTATCTCGGCTGGAAGCGATAGCATTGCCCTAGCTTACGGCAGTCTTGAATCATTCATGGCAAGCTTCGGCATGGGCGGCTTTTCAGCCATGTTGGAGAATTTTGAACCGCTGACTATTGGTATGGCGGCCTGGGGAATGACAATCTATCTGGTGGCAGGTTTTGTTTTAAGTATCTGGATAAGTGGCCGGAGGCAGTTAGCTTAACCAAACGGTACCTTCTTCAAGAAGGAGAATTTTAAGCGATTTAAATAAATGTCCATACCGCAGGCTAAAGTGATTGTCAATCCTGTAGCCGGGGCTAGTTCTACCTATCGCAAGTGGCCTCGTATCAGTAGTTTATTGCACCATATTGGTCTGCCGTTTGAATTCCAATATACCGAGGGCGTTGGTCATGCCATAGAGCTGGCACGAGCGGCGGCTAGTGATGGTTGCCAGTTTTTAGTGGCTGTTGGCGGTGATGGCACGGTGAACGAGGTAGCCAATGGCATACTCTTATCAAAAGATTTAAGCAGAGCAAGCATCGGCATCATCAGCACCGGGACCGGTGGTGATTTTATCCGTTCGGCGGGTATTGACCGGGATTATATCAAGGCTTGCTCTTCACTTACCAGTACACGAAGGCGATTGATTGATGTCGGTGTTGTTGAATACCAGAGGGATGGGCAGACCCTTAAACGCTTCTTTGTAAATTCTGCCGGTGTTGGCTTTGATGCCGCCGCCACCGAAGCTTCCAACCACCTGCCCAAGTTCCTGGGGGGCACCATACCCTACATTTTAGGCTTGCTTAGGTCTCTGGTTGGCTATAAGAATAAATCAGTTATTATGAAGGTGGGCGATAGGGTAGAAGCTAAGCGTGTTTTAAGCGTCGTAGTGGCTAATGGCTGTTACTTCGGCGGTGGTATGCGTGTAGCGCCACATGCCGATATTGCTGACGGTCTGCTGGATGTCATATCTGTTGGTGATATGGGTAAAATTGAGCTGTTGAGGGCGTTCCCAACGATATACAAGGGAACTCACATTCACCACCCCAAGGTCAGCACCGAAAAGGCGACGCAGGTTAGTATAGACTCCGATGAGAAGTTCTTGGTTCAGGCTGATGGCGAGTTCCTGGGTGAGGGTCCTGTTGCCTTCGGGCTGATGCCATCTGCCTTGAGCATTGCCGTCTAGGCTTTAGTCTATATTCTCTTCTTGATAGGTTCCCTGATAGCCTTCCGTCTCTTCTGTCAGCCTGAGAAGAACAAGCTGTACAATTCTGGCATTCCTCTGCAGCCGGAACCCCTGGGGGTTGTAGACAACCATTAGGGACTGAGAACGCCCGGTATAGCCGGCGTCCCAGACGGCAGTATTCACCGTAACGCCACAGCGGAGTAAGCTAGATCTGGGCGTGGCTAATGCCATGATATTCCGCGGCAGATGGACAATCTCGTTATAGGTGATACTGTAAACCCCGGGCGCCAGATAGATGAAACCCAGACCATCAAACACCAGAGGAGACAAATCAGATACCAGCCGCTGACTGTTATCGGTGGCTAACTTGCCCGGTGACTGGAATAGGGCAATCTCACGCAGGGTAAGGTCAACGCCATTGGGTTGTAGCTGTTCATCAAGGTTAACAAAGCCTTCTATGAGGGGCGGTTCTTGCTCCAGCAATCCTTTGATATCATTTTTTGATAGAACAGCAGTCAAATTTAATACTTCCAATATTAAAAGTGGCAGTGGGTGGATTTTTAATAATATTATACCATCTGTCTCTTAAGGTATGGTAATATATTAGCCAGATAGTATTCAAGATTAGGTTAGAAAGGAGGACATAATGGATGATTTAATGTTCGTACTGGGTTGGGGTTCACCAATCGGGATTGGTGTTTTTCTGTTATGCTTAGCTGGTTTTCCGTTATGCTTAGCTGGAATAATCTTTCTATTAACCAGTATTAAAGAAAAAGTGGAAAAATTCAAAAAGGAGTAGTTAATACTCCATTGAACCTCTCCTTCTTCTCTCGAGTTTGCGAGACGATACTAGAGAATAGGGAGAAGGTCAATAGGGATGTGGGACTTGTTTTAGGAGCAGAATGAAATGTAAATAAAAAAACTGGAGGACACATATCTCAGTGCCCTCCAGCGATTTTCCTCCTCAACTTCAACTCACTCGTAGTGGATACACTACATGAAGTCTTCTTTTAGAAACGACTCCCAACTTACTCTAACGAGTCTAGTTGAGTTCCGTTCGCCCCACCATATGGCAGGGCATTAACTGTCTACCTGCCATACTCCGTAGATTTTATGAAGCTTCATCCTTCACCTCCTTTTTATATTAGAGGTATTAACTCAGCCTCCATTACTATTCCACCATTTTTATTTAGATTTGTCAAGTAATCAAAAGTACTGACCTGCCATTACTATTAGCAAACAACAAGTGGCAGCGGCTGGATTTGAACCAGATCCAATCAGGCAGAGCGACAGATTCGCTCGCGCTCTTTAAGGCTTTTAATCAGTTCCGAATTCTCTCTGACATAGAGGATATAACGTGGAACATTGATTCCAGAAGCCTTGGACATAAAAGGCTCGCCCCAGAAGCTTACCAGCGCCTCCGCCTTGCCGAAGGAACCGGTTTCGACAAGTATAAAAGAAACATTTTCCTCCAGGTCGTACCAGTACGGCTCCTTTACTTTCTTGCTACCGGCACAGGCAACTACTTTGGGCATTACATCTTTATTCCAGCGTTCCCTTTCTTTTGAATCAAGAACGAACTGTATCGAGGTAACTTCAGGATTTTCTATAAACGGGCGTACCATAATATCAAAAGGCTGCTGTGATTTGTACATACGCAAGCAGATATTGAAACAGACTACTTCTCCACGACCCTTCTTGGCAAAACGCAAAGTGGTTTCATGTAATTCACTAGGCCCTATTAGCTCGATACCGGGAGGAGTAAGAGAGGATTTTATGTCTTCAAGATTAGTTGCAATAAGGTCTTCAATGGAAGAAAAATGTCCTGCCTGACTCTCCCGCTTCATATCCCGAATCAGCAGGAAAGCCAGCAGTACGACGGCAATAGCCAGCAGGGTACCCTCTTCGGCGATATGTAAAAAATGCAGTACTAATGCAGCCGTGGCAGCCAGCAGTACTGCCACTACCTCCCAATCCTGCTTTAATAATCGCTTGAGCATCATCTCCTCCCAACAAGAGGTGGTTAAAGTTTTAGAGTCTATTTGAATGAATAGTATAATATATCACAGAAGAATATACGAGGCTCGGGATAATTTTGATAAATAAGAAGGAAACTTGTTTTAGTGGCAATACTTAGAAAATCCTTAAAACCATAAAAAAGTGGCAGCGATTGGATTTGAACCAACGACCAAGGGCTTATGAGTTCCAGCCTCGGGTTCAGATGTGACCGTAATAGTCTTTATTCTTCATCAAACTCAACTCCGCATTTAGGGCAAATTTTGTCAGTCTCGGCTACTTCAGCATCGCATTCATCACAAAACCAACCAACCTTTCCCTTAATTCCCTCTCCTTCAAATATATATTTACGACCTCTTTTAAGAGGCTCCAGCGGTTCCTTTGAGGGAGCAATGCAAATCATAATACCAGCTACACAGAGAGGTAATGTAACAAAAATAATAAGTAATATCATGCCAATGCCATAGAAATCGTCCGATTTTAAGCTGGGTATATTAGCTAAAATGATTATGGGTAATAACCCGGAAAGTATGATTAATAGCCCGCCAATACGCTGTTTGTACAAAGATACAATCAAACTACTTAATGGCATAAATGCTGAGGCTAATATGAAAGGCGACGTACTCAATTCATTAATACCAAAAATTAACCACCAAATTAAAACCGCAACAACAACAGCAAAGGCAGCTTGATATAAACATCCTTTATTTAAAAATCCGTTATCCATAGTTTCGCCTCATCCACCCACCCATGCAAATATTCAGTTTTAAAGAACTATGGTAAATCTACTTCCCGATATATGCGTTGTCAACTCTTTTTATGCCATTGATATAGGCAATATCCTGGAGTAAAATCACGAAAAAGTAGATAACAAAGTGGCAGCGGCTGGATTTGAACCAGCGACCAAAGGTCTAGAACTACGTATTTTTAGATTATTCTCCAGTAGCATTAAGCTTCTGATTAGCTATCTCTCGTAATTCGGTTAAATCACGTAACACCTCATAAGCACCGTGCCATTGTGAATAGTCTGGACCTTGCATCCAGGCGCCGAATTTAGTTGTACGACCCCAATGGTGCCATAAGTCAAAATGAACAAAATCAATTGGCTCATCAAAGGTTGCTTCTGTTAATAAATCACTGGCTTTTAGGTCAGCTATAATTGTATTACTCTCTGCTACCCAGTCATTCACTGCTTCTGTAGCTTTATCAGCATCAGCATAAAATTCCTCAATAAAATTATCGTTATGACATTGTCGACATACACTTTGCATACGCGCTTGATTTTCCTGCCAATCCGGACGTCTTTCACTAATAGAAGCAAATAAATACCAGGTCAGACGTTCGCCTATATCATGGCTGGCACTAACACCCCCAAAGGCACTCTGGTGGCAGGTAGCACAGGTAGCTGCTGGTATATCACTAACTGATAGACTATTTGAATCAGCATCCCAGTTCCAATTGTGACCGTCTGTTGCATAGGCGATGCCATGCCCTGATTCCTGATATATTTCCCACTGCGGATGGTCGGGTCCTATATGGCAGGCATTGCATGTTTCAGGTTTACGAACTTGCTCAAGGCTAAAAGTATGTCTCAGATGGCAATCCTGGCACTTGCCGACAGATCCATCGGTGTTCGGCTGTCCAATGTTATGGCAAACCTCACATGAAAACCGTGTAATATCGGAACCTTCAAGCACATATAAAGCATTGCGTGCTTTGTCTGGTGCAAAACTACCTTCAGGAATAGCTTCATACATAGTTAGATATTCTGACGTTAAATCTTGTGTTCCTTTCATAGCAACATAAGCTGGTAAAGAATGACGACTCTGGTAAAACTGGCTTACTTCGGTTTCATGGCAATCTTGACACATAAGTGGGGTAGGTTGGCTTATTCTATAGGTTCCTTGATGAGCTTCGGCTTCAGGATATCCGGAATCAACTTCGTGGCAATCACGGCATGTATTTCCTGCAGCAGCCATCGTACTATAACTAAACTGTTCTACTATACCTGGAGTCTGTATACGATGACACAATACACAGATGTCAGTGCTCTCTGCCAGCCAGTCAGTTCTTTCATTTAAAGCAGAGGTTACTGTTTGAGTCTGAGTTAGAGTTAAAGTTTCACTGCTACAGCTAGTAACTGCTAATAGACATAAAATTAAAGCTGATACTATTAATACAGTATAAAGGGATTTGGAACGGAACCTATTAACCTGCATTTTCATGGTTTCCTCCAAACTTCAGCTGTTCTTGATTGGTGTTATAATAGTATTCATAAAATAGTAAAGTCAATAGCAAGATAGAGAAATGATGCTCATGTTAAAATTAGAGCCTTAAACTTGCAAGAATCAGTATGAACATTAAAAAAGTGGCAGCGGCTGTATTTGAACCAACGACCAAGGGCTTATGAGTTCCAGACTCGGGATTGAAAAGGCAAAGAAAGTCAAACGCGAATCGTGTGTTTTTAATTTATGTTAAAAACACTTGGTCTATATAAAAAGCAAAATAGGATGAACGGAAGATAATATTAGCAGCCTATTTAATTGGAATGACTAGATCGTAGGGAACATCAGTAATACTTGTGCTATTACCTTCACTATTTATATACAGAGTGTCCTCGATGCCTACTGCAAGTCCACTTTTTGGATAATATAAACCAGGTTCTATAGTAAAGACATTGCCCGCAGACAGTATATTCGTATCGCCGATTCCAATAAATGGTGGTTCATGTACTTCAAGCCCTACCCCATGTCCCAATGAATGAGGATAACCATCTATTAATTCTGGGTTATCTTTAACTACAGGATGGCCTCTTTCTCGAAAATAATCGCATGCCAATTCTTGAAGACTTCCTGATGGTATTCCTGAAACAGCATTGTTCTTAATAAGATTAAAGCAACCGATAACATCATCGTAAAGACTTTGAATATCATCAGACGCATGGCCGAAGCACCAGGTGCGTGTTGCATCGTGGTAGTAGCCTTTAGTTTCCTTGGGGAACAAATCGAATATGATTGGCTCCCCTAAGGCAATTGGCGTATCTGGTTCCCCAGAATTATGAGGCACGGTAGCCTGTTCACCGGGAGCAAATATCATTCCATCGCTGTCTTCAAGGTCATTCTCAAAAAGCTTAGTACGAGCAAATCTTTTTACATCGCTTACTGTGAGCGGTGAGCCATTAGGTTTTATAAAGATGTTCTCGCGGGTTTTATGTGAACGTATAAAATCACGAGTTTCTACCATAGCTCTGCTTGTTTTTTTACCAACTTCAAGCATCTTTGCCAGTTCTTCGTCGCTCTTTGTAGATCTTAGTCGGTCTATCAAAGTAGGTGTTTGATCATTTATAATTTCCAGCTCAGGGTATCTTGTCTGTAATTCATTACTTAATAAGCCACTAAACGAAAACTCCAAACGACCATATATAGCAATCCGTTTGTTACTACCCCTGAGAAAATCAAGACTTTTCAAATATACCTCTAATTCGGCTAGTTCGTGGCTGTTTGTTTTCGAAAAAACTCTTTGATATAAAGCACGATCGAAGAGATGGACATTAAAACCCGCGCTCTTAACGCCCTCTCTTTCTATAGACCATAACCATATATTGTTCGTACCATCGCGAGTCTTTATAAATATCGCATCACTAATATCGGCGCCATAGGTTAAGTATGAGAAAGCTGGATCTGATGCTGACCCAAAGGCAACAATAGCGTCTAGATTATCACTATGCATTAGTTTATCGAGGTCACTTCTCAATTTAAATCACCCTTGTTTTTCGTTAATATTAAGGTATTATATCACGTCAATGGTAGGGAAGTTGTCAATGGGTTAAATACCTCCAATATTAGAAGTGGCAGCGATTGGATTTGAACCAACGACCAAGGGCTTATGAGTCCCCTGCTCTACCCCTGAGCTACGCTGCCATAATGACCTATGTTAATCTTGAGCATTTTATAATCCTACCCTAGAATTGTCAATCACGGTTACTAATGGAAGGTAGGCTATTAACGCCCCCTTTTTTCGTAATCCGGGCACCAGGTAGCGTTGGGGCGTTCCGGGATGTGGCACGCCCCGCGCCAGTTCCACTTGCAGCTATCACACAGGAAAACATTAATTCCCAATGCCTTCTTAATCCTGAGTATAATCCTATAGCTTAAAGGGGGCTTCATTTTTGATAATAATTTGGAGTAAAATACCTTTGTATTATATCAGTTCTGGTGATATAAGGTAAAGTATGTGATAGAATTAGGATAGTCTATCTAATTTATGAAAGGATGATCTACCATGGCTATACCCCAAATCAAAAAAGAAGAGCAGCTAAATATGGAATCGGTGACCTGGGGCGACCTGACCTGGGTTGACATCGAGCCACCGACAGAAAAAGAGATAGAGTATCTGGCGAGAAACTACTCCTTCCATCCCCTTGACCTGGATGACACCCTCAGCCGAAAACAACGCCCCAAGATAGATGAATACAAAGAATATCTATTTTTGGTCTTTCATTTCCCTCGGTTCCATAAAGAGGCGAATGTAATTACTGCCAGCCAGGTAGCGGTGTTTGTCGGTGAAAAATATCTGGTTACCCTGCACAATGGAGAACTTAAACCACTGGTCAAGCTGTTTCGGCAGTGCCAGATTGAAGAAGAGACGCGCCAGACATATTTTAGCCAGGGCTCTGGCTATCTACTCTACCGCATCATTGATAGGCTGGTGGACTATCTATTCCCTATCCTGGACAAGACTCTGGAGGCAATGGAGAATGTGGAAGATAGTGTCTTTGATGAAAGGGTCTCGGTTGCCGAGGAGCTTGCCACCCTGCGGCGCAGTGTTATCGCTCAACGCCGTATCATCTGGCCGATGAGGGCGGTCATTGGCAGTCTGGAACCCAAGCTCCGCCGTTTTAATAGGATGGATTTAGCTGTTTACTTCGGGGATATGATAGACCATATGGATAAAGTCTGGGATACCCTGGAGGAATGCAAGGAAGTCATTGAAGTATTTAAAGACAGTGACTACGTTTTGAGTACCGAGCACCTTAATCGGGTCTTGCGTGTCTTGACTGTTTTATCTACTATTCTTATGCCCTTTATCGTGGTTGCCAGTATTTACGGGATGAATGTAGCTTTACCCGGCGGTATAGAGAAAGGTGGTCCTCAAACTTTCATCCTGCTAATAGTAGCTATGTTGCTAATAGCCGGGGGTATGCTCTACTTCTTCCGCCGCCGGCACTGGATTTAGTAACAGCATATAGAGCTGGTAGGGCGTTGGTAATGAATATCTCTCATCGGTTTGTGGTTATTGCCGCTATCTTTGTTACCTGCCTTATCACGGCTAATATCATTGCGGTGAAGTTAATAAGCATCGGCTCTCTTGTCCTACCAGCAGCTATCATTGTTTTCCCGATAAGCTATGTCTTTGGCGATATCCTGACCGAAGTCTATGGTTATCGCTGGGCGAGGAGAGTCATCTGGTTAGGCTTTCTGTGTAACCTTATCTTCGTTTTCTTTGCCTGGCTGGGACTCAAGCTACCTCAGGCAACCTTCTGGGGAGGGCAAGAGGCATATAAGAGCATTCTGGGCTATGCACCAAGACTGCTCGCCGCTTCCTTCTGTGGCTACCTCGTTGGGGAGTTTGCCAATTCCTTCGTCCTGGCCAAGATGAAGATTGCCACAAGAGGACGCTGGTTGTGGAGCAGGACTATCGGTTCCACAATAATTGGGCAGGGACTGGACACATCTATATTCATTACTATTGCTTACATTGGCACCTCATCGTTTGTGCCAATAATGATTCTCTATCACTGGTTGGTCAAGACAGCCATTGAGGCTGTCGCCACTCCCTTTACCTATACTGCCGTCAACTTTCTGAAGAAGAAAGAGGGGGTTGATGCATATGACTACCAGACGAGCTTTAACCCATTCTCCTTCTCAGGTTAGAGACTAACACCCTTTTCAAGGATAGTTGAAAGATGAAAATAAAGTTCTTGGGGGCGCACAACACCGAATCATTGAGCACGAAACTGGTCAACCTGCTAATTGATGGTGTTCTGGCTCTGGATGCCGGCGGGCTTACCTCAAGCCTGAGCTTTTCAGAACAGTTAAAGCTCAGGGCAATTTTAATTACCCATCAGCACTATGACCATATTAAAGACATCCCGCTGATAGCCATGAACCTTTTCCTTAAAAAGGCTACAATTGATGTTTATTCTATATCGTCGGTGCATGAAGCTATTGCCAGTCACCAACTTAACGGTAACCTCTATCCCAGATTCCTGGATGAGCCAGAAGGTAAGGTAACTATCAATTTCCATGTAGTGGAGCCCTATCAGGAAATCCAAATTGGGGGCTATGATGTTTTGCCGTTGCCACTCAGCCACTCGGTGCCGGCTGTTGGCTATTATATAACCTCTAAAGATGGCAAAAAGCTCTTCTATGCTGGAGACACTGGGCCAGGATTGGCTGGATGTTGGGAGTATATTTCCCCTAAACTAGTGGTTATTGAAGTTACCGCCCCAAACAGGTTTGAAGAATTCGGCAGAGAAAAGGGTCATCTGACCCCCAGCCTGCTGAAGGAGGAACTATTAAGCTTTCAAAAGGTTAGGGGCTATCTGCCTCAAGTAATTGCCGTCCATATGAATCCTAATCTGGAGGCGGAGATTGAGGCTGGAATAGCAACCATAGCCAAGGAGCTGGGTAATTCAATTACCCTGGCTTACGAAGGACAACAACTTTCACTATAATAGGTTAAGGGGGGTGAGGCTGGTAACTGCTGCCAAGTTTATAGTTGACCACAATGTAGGTAAGCTGGCTAAGTGGCTGAGGATGATGGGTTATGATACCCTGTTTTTTTCAGGCAGCGACGACTCGGGCATGATTGCCACTGCTCTTGCCGAGAGCCGGGTGCTTCTAACCAGAGACACCCAGATTGTGAAAAGACGGCTGGTGACCACCGGTCGGCTCAAGGCTGTACTTATTGGTAGCGATAAGCCCGAGTTACAGCTAAAACAGGTGATAGGGGCACTGAATCTAGAGATTAATTTTAAGCCTTTTTCATTATGTCTGGAATGTAACCAGCCCCTTATTGAGAAAAGCAAGGAGCAGGTCAAGGAGCGGGTGCCGCCCTATGTTTTCAAGACACAGAAGCAGTATATGGAGTGTCTTTCCTGCCACAGAATCTACTGGCGGGGCACTCACTGGCGAGCCATGACCAAGAAATTAGAGAGATTTATGTCATATCGGGAAGAGGAGACAAGATAATGGACGTCTATGAAGCGATAACTAGGCGGCGGTCAATAAGGGAGTTTAGGGATATACCCGTTCCCTATGATGTCCTTGAGAAATGCGTCAATGCCGCCCGGCTGGCGCCTTCGGCTATGAATTGCCAGCTCTGTGAGTATATAATCGTTGATGATAAAAAGTTATTATCACTGGTTTTTGATGCTGTGATAAGCTGGGCTGGGGTGCCAAGGCCAAAAGACGGATGGCCGCCGGGACGCCGGCCTAAAGCCTATATTGTTATCCTGATGAATATTCCGCTGGAGGCTGAGATGGGTGCTGTTAGGAAAAACACGAATTACGATGTCGCTCTGGCGGCTGAGAATATGATTCTGGCGGCTCTGGAGCAGGGGGTTGGTAGCTGCCCTATAACCGGGTTTGAGCCAGACAAACTGAGACAGGTGTTAAACATACCAAATAAATATGATATTGCTATAATGCTGGCGTTGGGCTACCCTGATGAGAACCCGGTGGTGGAGGTTGCTACCGACTCAATTAAACGCTGGGTTGATAGCAAGGGTGTGCGTCACATCCCCAAGAGAAGGCTGGAGGATGTTATACACAGAAATAGGTTTCCGTAGTTAAAAATGTTGACCCTTTGTCAGGGTATTGTTAAACTCTGGAATAATCTTTAGGTGAGAGTACCGTGAAAATTTTAACTTCAGATGAGATGCACCAGGCGGAGCAGGAATGCGCCCGGATTGGCATTACCACCGATATACTTATAGAGAATGCCGGCCGGGCGGTAGCCGAGGAAGTCAGGCAAATCCTGGGCGGTACTAGCCAGAAACACATTATCCTGCTGATAGGGCCGGGAAACAACGGTGGCGATGGCTTGGTTGCCGCCAGGCACCTATATGATTGGGGGGCGAAGGTCAGCCTGTTTCTCCTCGGGCAGAGGCAGGAGGATGACCCGAACCTGAAGCTGGTGCGACAGCGTGGTGTAGCCTGTTATGAGAATCTGGATAGGCTTAGCCAGCTACTGCCATCGGCTGAGGCTGTTATTGATGCTCTATTTGGCACTGGCAGAAGCCGTCCGCTTGGTGGTGTCTTTAAGCAGGCACTGGAGCAGGTAACTGGTGCTAAAATGAGTCGTCCAGAGCTTAAGATAATTACCCTGGACCTACCATCCGGGCTTGACGCCGATAGCGGCATCTGCGACCCGGCCTGCCTTTATGTTGACCATACTATTACCCTTGGTTTCCCAAAACCAGGTTTATATAACTCACCCGGAGCGGGGAGGGCTGGGCAAATAACTATAGTTGATATCGGCATACCCGAGTATCTGGTAAAAGACGCGGCAATGGAGTTGATTACTAGTGAATGGGCTAGGTCAGTTTTGCCCAGACGCCCGCTTGAAGCCAATAAGGGTAGCTTTGGCCGGGTGCTGGTTGTTGCCGACTCAATAAACTATATTGGCGCTGCTTATTTAGCTTGTAGTGGTGCTATGAGGGTCGGCGCTGGATTGGTAACCCTGGCTACAGCCAGTAGCCTTCAGCCGATTCTGGCAGCCAAGCTAACAGAGACAACCTATCTGCCGTTACCCGAATCCAGCCCGGGTGTTATTTCAGATAAAGCGGCTGAATTAATATTAAACGAATTAAAGAATTATCAAGCTCTGCTTTTGGGCTGTGGGTTGGGGCAGAGTGAACAGATTATGAGTTTTGTTAGGTCGGTTCTCTTCCAGCAAGAATTAATACTGCCACCATTGGTACTCGATGCTGATGCCATAAATACACTGGCTAAAATTTCAGGCTGGTGGCAAAAGCTCACTGGTGATGCCATACTCACTCCACACCCCGGTGAGATGGCTAGGTTAACAGGGATTTCGGTGGCTGAGATACAGACTGATAGGGCTGGCACGGCTAAAAGGGTAGCTTCAGATTGGGGGAAGACGGTTATCCTTAAGGGAGCCTACACTGTTGTTGCCGCCTCAGATGGACGGTGCCGGATTAGCCCGATAGCCAATGCCGGGCTGGCATCAGCCGGCACAGGTGATGTCCTGGCTGGGGCTATTGCCGGGCTTCTGGTACAGGGGTTAAACCTTTTTGATGCCGCTACACTGGGTGTCTGGCTCCATGCTCAGGCTGGTGAAATGGTTAAGGCTGAGCTGGGCGATACCGGTATGATTGCCAGTGATTTGCTGCCGGTGTTACCAAAGGTAATTAAGGGATTAAAAAAGGGATGAGTCAGGGAGAGCTAAAGAGAGGCTTTGCCTCCCCTAACAATCCATCCCCCTAGCCCCCTTCCCTTGGCAAGGGAAGGGGGGAATAAAGAGAAGAGAGGGGGTAAAACCTAAGATATAGCTAAAGGGAGGCTTGGAGGGACGTAGTCCCTCCAGATAAATACTCCCCCTCTCCTGTGAGGAGAGGGGGATAAAGGGGGTAAGGTAGATAAGAAGTATTAATATCGTTTTTATTATCTATACCCACCCACCACACTTGAGGAGAGGTTGATAAAATACTATGTTACTAGCAGTTGATATTGGTAATACCATAACAACCCTGGGTACTTTTAAGGGCGATGAGCTTAGCTCTACCTGGCATACGGCGACAGTTATTCACCGGACAGCGGATGAGCATGCCATCTTATTGCTTAACCTACTAAGCAATCAAGGTTTGAGTACCAGTGATATAAAAGAGGTCGCCTTGTGCAGTGTTGTGCCACCGCTAACTTCTATCTATGAGGAGATGTTTCAGCGGCACTTCGGCATCTCACCGATGGTGGTGGCGGCTGGGATTAAGACTGGGGTGCGTATTTGTATGGATAACCCGAAAGAGGTCGGTGCTGACCGCATTGTAGATGCTGTTGCCGCTCACCATCTTTATGGTGGTCCGGTAATTGTTGTTGACATGGGTACTGCCACCACCTTTGATACAGTATCAAAAAAGGGTGATTACCTGGGCGGGGCTATAGCTCCTGGTGTGCTTACATCAGCCGAGGCTATGTTCCGCCGGGCGGCAATGCTACCGCATATTGAACTGGCTCGTCCCAGCCGTGTTATTGGCACCAATACCATTGATGCTATGAAGTCGGGTATTGTTTTTGGCTATGTGGCACTGGTTGAAGGGATGGTCGCCCGTATTCAGAGAGAGTTAGGAACAAAAACCAAAGTGGTAGCCACCGGGGGTTATGCTGAATTGATAGCTAAAGAGACCAGGGTAATAGATGAGGTAAATCCTAATCTGACATTAATCGGGCTGAGGCTCGTTTATCAAATGAACAGGGCATAACCTTGCAGGAGTCTCCTTTTAAGGGGTAGACTTAGTGGTATGCCTTTTAATGGGAATCTTTTCTATTTTTTAAGGAGTTAAATTGCTTAAGGGAAAGACCGTGGTGCTGGGTATAACCGGGAGTATCGCCGCCTATAAAGCGGCTGATATTGTCAGCAAGCTAACCCAGGCTGGGGCTAGGGTTGAGGTGGTCATGACCGATTCAGCCACTAGGTTTATCACCCCACTGACCCTGCGCAGTATTACCGGTCGGCCAGTGGTAACCAGCATGTGGGAATTGACTTCAGAGTTCAATATTGAACATGTAGCGCTGGCCGAGGCGGCTGATGTGGTGGTTATTGCCCCGGCAACGGCCAGTATTATTGCTCATCTGGCGGTTGGTATAGCCGACGATATGCTTACCTGTACTGTGCTGGCGACCAAGGCACCGGTTATTCTGGCACCGGCAATGAATGAAAATATGTTTAATAATCCGATTACGCAGGAGAACCTGGCAAAGCTTAAAGCCAGGGGTTTTATTGTTGTTGGCCCCGGCTATGGCCGCCTGGCATCGGGCAAAATGGGGCTTGGCCGGCTGGCTGATACCGAAGAAATCATCGGCACCATCAAGCAGGTGCTGGGTCGGGGTGGTGACCTGGCAGGTAAGTGTATTGTGGTTACCGCCGGCGGCACACGGGAGGCGATTGACCCGGTTCGCTACATTGGCAACCGCTCCTCGGGCAAGATGGGCTATGCATTAGCTTCAGCTGCCAGGGATAGAGGGGCTGAGGTCAAGTTAATTACCACTGTCACCTGCCTGCCGGAGACGGTTGGCATGGAGGTTATTACAGTTGAAACCGCTCTTGAGATGAGGCAGGCGGTAGACAAGGCAGTTAAAAATGCCGATGCCCTGATTATGGCGGCGGCGGTGGCTGATTATCAGCCCAAGAGTGAGATAAAAGCTAAAATTAAAAAGGAAATAACTCCTGAATTGAATTTAGAGCTAACCAGAACACCAGACATTCTGGCTGAAATAAAGGGTGATTTTGTTAAAGTCGGCTTTGCCGCCGAAAGCGAGGACTTAATTGCCAATGCTAAGAAGAAGCTTCAGCAAAAAGGGCTTGACTTTATCGTGGCTAATGATATTACCGATAAAGACAGCGGCTTCGGCACTGACACCAATAAAGTAACTATAATAGATAAAAGCGGTAAGGTTGAAGACTTGCCCTTGCTGAGCAAACGAGAGGTGGCGGATAGAGTTTTAGATAGGGTGGTAGGGATTTTAGATAAGAAAACTGGGAAGTAGGAGTTTGGTATAAAATATTAAATTTGAACATAAAAGAAAAAGCCCCCTGTAAGGACGGAACCTCACAGGGTGCTTTTCGTCGTGATTCTAGATGTCGTGATTCTAGATGTCGTGATTCTAGATAAAGAATAACAAATTTAATGAAATTGTCAATAGCTACTTAGCATGCTTGAAGGAAAAATGAAAAAAGAGCTACAGATTCTTTTTGATGCACTTTGTGATGGACTTCGCCAAGAAGTGCGGCAACGTAACCTAGCTCATTTAACGACTGGTCAAAACTTCTCTATAACAAATGAGCGGGAGATAGGAATAGCTTCATCGCTGGCTTTACACCTTCGTTCAGTGGGGTTCGGTGTACAGCTTGATGCTTATTTTCCTAGTGGAACGAAGAAGCGGCGTCCAGACTTCGGTATCTGGTTGCCTGCAAGCAAAGAATATGTGTACCTTGAACTAAAGACGACTGCCTGGGGCAGAGATTATCAGTATTACTATGCTGATGCAATTGAAGATATCAAGAAACTTAATGGCGATACTGACCCGCAAAATAAGCATAATGGGTTGATAGCAATCGGCTTCAGTAAACCTGAGGAGTGGCAGCCAGATTGGCTACTGGATGGGTTTAAGGGTCTATCTCAAAAAATTACTGACGCTTACCCATATGAAGAAATTGGGATAAACCGCATTGATCTTCAAGGAATGGATACTCAAACATCCTATGCGGTGATTGGTTTATGGTTTCGCAAGCCTAGTAAAGGAACTGAAGAATAAGTAAAGGAGAGTCAAAGAGAGGCGAAGCCTCTCTTAAAAACCTCCTCCCCCTCTCCTTTGAAGGAGAGGGGGATACAGGGGGAGAGGTAGATAGGAAATATATTCTTTTTATTATCTATTCCCACCCACCACCCTTAAGGAGGGAGTGGATTAAGGGGTGAGGTTGTTAGCTAAATTATGAAGAGGTAAGAATGACAGAAACACCAAAAAATCAGGACGAAATGCCCAAAGCCTATGAGCCGGCTAAGGTAGAGCAGAAGTGGTATAAGTTTTGGCTGGAAAAGGGCTACTTCAAACCCAAGATAGACCCCAAGAAGAAACCCTTTGTTATTATAATGCCGCCGCCAAATGTTACCGGCGAACTGCATGTGGGGCATGCCCTGACGGCAACCATAGAGGATATTATGGTTCGCTGGCACCGGATGAGGGGTGAACCGACGCTCTGGTTGCCTGGCGTTGACCACTCCGGCATCGCCGCTCAGGTGGTGGTGGAGCAGCTCTTAGCCAAGGAAGGCACCAACAGGCATGAACTGGGCAGGGAAAAGTTTATAGAGAGGATGTGGCAGTGGGCTAAAAGCTGTCGTGGTACTATCTCCAAGCAACACCAGAGGCTGGGTGCTTCCTGTGACTGGAGCCGTGAGATGTTTACCCTGGATGAGGGTCCCAGCCGGGCGGTACGCACTGCCTTTATCCATCTCTATGATAAGGGGCTAATCTATCGGGGGGAGCGGATTATCAACTGGTGCCCCCGATGTTCAACTGCTCTTTCCGACCTTGAGGTAGACCACAAGGAATTAACCGGAAACCTTTACTATGTTCGCTATCCTATGGCTGAAGATAGCAGCCGGTTTATTACCGTAGCCACCACCCGGCCCGAGACAATACTTGGGGATACAGCGGTTGCCGTCAACCCGGATGATAGGCGATTTAAAACTATGGTGGGTAAGGAAGTTGTCCTTCCTGCTGTAAACCGGGTAATCCCTATAATAGCAGATGAGGCGGTTGACCCTGCATTCGGCACCGGGGCGGTCAAAATAACCCCGGCTCACGACCCGGTGGACTTTGAGGTTGCCCAGCGGCAGGGGCTATTACTAATAAATATATTGAACCATGATGCCACTATGAATGAGAACGCCGGACCCTATGCTGGGCTTGACCGGTTTGCCTGCCGTCGGGCGATACTGGCTGACCTGGAAAAAGACGGGCTTTTAGTTAAGGTTGAACCCTATAGCCACTCAGTGGGACACTGTGACCGTTGCCAGACTATCATTGAGCCAATAGCCAGTAAGCAATGGTTTATCAAGATGGAGCCTTTAGCCAAGCCGGCAATTCAGGCTGTTACTGGCGGTGGTATAAAGATTATCCCGGAACGCTTTACCAAGGTGTACCTTAACTGGATGGAGAATATCCGTGACTGGTGCATCTCCCGCCAGCTATGGTGGGGACACCGAATACCGGTCTGGTATTGCCACAAGTGTGGCGAACTGACGGTGAGTGTTGATGATGTTACTGCCTGCCAAAGCTGTCGTTCAAGCGATATTGAGCAGGACCCTGATGTCCTGGACACCTGGTTCAGCTCGGCACTGTGGACACATTCTACCCTGGGCTGGCCTGATGATACCCAGGACCTGCGCTATTTCTACCCGACTACGGTAATGGAGACCGGCTATGACATCCTGTTCTTCTGGGTTGCCAGAATGATTATGATGGGACTGGAGGATACCGGCGACATCCCTTTCAGCACTGTTTATCTTCACGGTCTGGTGCGTGATGAAAAAGGGGAGAAGATGAGCAAGGTCAGGGGTAACGTGCTCAACCCGATTAATACCCTGGAGAGGTACGGCACCGATGCTATGCGCTTTGCCCTATCTACTGGTACATCGCCGGGGAATGATATCAAGCTGTCTGAATCAAGGCTGGAGGCGGGGCGCAACTTCGCCAATAAGCTGTGGAATGCTGCTAGGTTCGTGGTCAGGAGCATAAAATCATACAAGGGCGATATGAAAATCCAGCAGAATTTGCCATTAGAGGACCGCTGGATTTTAAGCCGTCTGAGCCGCACTTTATCCAGTGTAGCCAGCCTGATGGAGGATTACCAGTTTGGCGAGGCTTACCGGCAAATCTATGAGTTTATGTGGGGGGAATTCTGTGACTGGTATATTGAGATAGCCAAGATTCGTCTCCGTTCCAATGGGGGGGTGCCTTCGCCGGTGCCGGTTTTGTTTCATGTTCTTGAGACTTCCCTTCGCCTACTGCACCCCTATATGCCTTTTATTACCGAGGAGCTGTGGCAAAACCTGAGAGGCTACCTACCACAAGACCAAAAAATAGCTGACTCTATAATAGTGGCCGCCTATCCCGAGGCTGAAGAGGCAGCTATTGACCCACAGGCGGAGCGGGTTATGGCATCAGTGATAGAAATAATACGCTCTGTACGCAATGCCCGGACTCAATATAATGTAGGGAGCACCAGGTGGATTGAGGCACAAATCTATAGCGGCGAGCTTAAATCGGCTATCACCCCGTATTCCCAGGCTATACAGACTCTGGCCAAAGCAATTCCAGTTATTTATGGTGAAAGGCAAGGTAAACCCGAGGATAATGCCCTAGTCTTGGTACTGAAAGAGGCTGAGGTGGTCATACCGATGGCAAGCATGTTTGACCTTGAGGCTGAGAAGGAACGGCTCAAGAAGGAGATAGTGCAAATTCAGGATGAAGTTACCCATCTTGAGACTATGTTGAGTAATAAGGCTTTCCTGACCAAAGCACCAAAAGCTGTTGTTGATAAAGAGCGGGCTAAGCTGGAAGCTAAAAAGGATAAACTGGGCAGGCTCAAGCAGCACCTTAATCAGCTTAATGCTTGAGCCTGGAAGATTTTTGATGAAGCCGGTATATTCAAGCTAGCGCCGATAGGGGTAGAAGATGAGGAAGGCGGCAACAAAGATGGCATTTTCAACAACTATGAACCATATATGACCGACATCAACATAATCTCGTCCGAGAGCAAATAGCGGTATTATTAACATCAGTCCAGCCCATAGTATAGCGAACTTGATACCGTTAATATTCTGTATCGGATTTAAGCCGGCTATGGCAAACAAGACTCCAGCGGCGATAAAGGCGCCACCGAGTATGGCAAGGAAATATTCAGATGATACCAGTACCTCAAAGCCAGAGAACTCGGTTACCCTATCGGGTACGACAAGTAAGATTATGCCTTGGGCGATATGTATCGCTCCATAGATAATCAGAGCTAACTTCAGGTTTAGACTACTCATCAACTTACCTCCTAGTCTAGGGAGTGGCTTTTAGGCACTCCACTATTTAAGTCCGACCAAAATATTACTCGTGTAATTTTTACATAGCCTGGGGGGGTGTGTCAATAGGTGCTGAAGTAAATTGCCCTCTTCGTTATAAGCTATTGAACCAGTTGTCCTGGATATTGGGAAGCGTTATCTTTTAGCCAATTAAGCGCCTTCTTGGTGTCGCTGGCGACCTTAGCCTTGTCGCAGTTTTTCAGGCGGTACTTGAATAACCAGTAGGTAAACTCTTTTAACTCAGCCAGACCTATAGACCTTCTGCGGGGATATCTCCTTTCGTGCCTGAAAAGCCTGAGTAGCTCCTGTTGATTGGCGCCGTATATGCGGCGGTATACCTCATCGGCTATATCCTGCTCATTATTTCGTCCTAGAGCCTGCCTCTCCTTGCGCACCTCTTCTTCCACTGCCTGAACCATAGCCTCTTCGGCGATGATGCCATAGAAGTAGTTCAGGTATTGATGGTACTTTTGGCTGCCGATAAACTTCTTGAACTCGCTTGCAGTGAGCTTAATGGGTGGCTTACCGTGGAAAAGGAGAGCCACCTTCTCGTCTTCGGGCAGAAAGCTGTCTATTTCCTGGCACAGGCGTTCGGCAAGCACAAGCCAGTCCAGGGCTTCGCCTTCTATGAGGTAGCGATATAGTCTACCGTCTATCGTCTCTTCGGCGGACTCCCACCGACCGATAGCCTCCAGCAGGGCAATATACCAGTTCTTACCACTGGCGATAGCCTCTTTAAGATGCCTTATCGCCTCCCCCTCCGCCGGGGCGAGGGGGGAGGATTGCGGTTTGAGTTTAGTGGTAGTCATGGGATTAAATAATATGCTTTACTTCTGAATATAAATCTCTCCAATGTCCTTGTCTAATACGGAATTTAGTCCCGTGGTTATGTCCAGTCCGTGCGTCAAAATCAACAAGAATTGCACCGTGTTCAATACAACTAATGAATTTTTCGAATGAAAACCCGGATAGAATATATAAATCCTTATATAGAAAAAATTCTCTTTTCCCCTCTATCTTACTATTCGCAACAACATAGAAACAATTTCTAATTTTAGAACCAATCGCATACTTTAAATCCTCAAATCCCCAATAGGGTTCGGGGTCAAGAGGCCCAGGCCCAATCCTTCTTTCTACTGTATTCAACCATTGCGCGATACTTGGGTTGTTAATGTCAACTTTCGTAGAGGAAAAGATAAGTCTTAGCTTCTGCTGTTGTTTATCAATGGCAATTCTAAATCCCCTGTTGGTATAAGCTGTTGCACTAGTTGTTGACCTGAAACTCATCTCTGTCTGTGTATATTTTTTACCAGCCTGCTTATGTCCCCAACCATAATACGGAAGCAAGAATTTTGATACGACGCCTACAGCAGTAGGTGATGGTTCAATGTGCTTTAGTGTGATTAATGAGCTAGTATGAGCTCTTTGCCCCTTTAGTTCCCACTCACTTGCGTTGGGTATTGGTAGATTGTTTTCCTTTATACCAAGAAGCGTTTCTAAAGTATTTCCTACTGCACCATCGTTACGAAAGTCGGCAGTCTCTTTAACACTTTTATGCCAGCCTTGCCGGAAAATCTCACTTATTAGTTCAATAAGTTCGTCTTTTGAATATAGCCTCATTTTGCTGGTCTCCTAAAATCTAAGAGGTATTCGAAAGTTACACCCATAGTAATATAATTACTTGGCCAGCCGAATATTCCAATACGATTAACAAGGTTTGTCCTATCCCAGATTATTATATTCCTGAGTTCGTATCCGCGTTTCCTCATTTCTTCGATAAGTGAAACATGGATTGTTATTCTCGTGTTTTCCCACCACATATCAGGCACATTTATTACACAATGTGCTTTCGGGCGAAGTAATGGTAAGAGTGCTTCGAATATTTCTCCCATAGCATTGGTATATTTATCAAGTTGCATAGTTCCAAGGTCTCGAGAGTCCTGTGAATATTGCTCTATCTTCCCTAATTGCTCATTATTCCTGAATCTTCGTGATTTATTCTTTCGTTCCCTGTTTAGGAGATTCGCATATGGTGGTGAAGTAAATATTAGACTGATTGTTTCTGGCTCAAAGTATTCTTGTATATACCTAGCATCATCTTGAACTGCTATCTGCTCTACTTTTCCAAGAAAACTAGTTTGAGCAAGACGTTGTCTACATAAATCAATGTATTGCTCTTGTAGGTCAAAACCGACAGCGTTTCTGTTTGTATCTCTGGAAGCAACTAATGTTGTGCCGCTGCCAACAAATGGGTCTAGTACAAGCTCGCCCTCATGGGTGAACAATTCTATAACCTTCTTAGCTAAGGAAATAGGGAAGGTTGCTGGATGAATATTTTTATCACGAATATCCCTAGCCTCATAATTAAATTGCCATACACCAAGCTGACTCTTAAGCCATTCCTTTGCTGCCATACAATTAATATGACTTGGTTTGCAATTACAGGTTCTTTGACAACTGATATTTAGCTTTGTCCTGTAAAGATTATTTACTCCAACCATAATAGTAACCTCTATATAATGGTATCAATAATGGTTTCACTTCCCGCAGCATTTTTTGTATTTCTTGCCACTGCCACAGGGGCAGGGGTCGTTTCTGCCCACCCTTTTACCGGATGCCTTTGGTGGTTGATTACTGTCTCTGGTTTGCCCACCAGCCACCGCAACCATTGGGGACGCGGGTCTGGGGGCGGCTTCCCTTCTGATACCCACACGGAATATGGTATGCGCTACATCATGCTGGATAGTAGAGAGCAGTTCCTGGAACATCTCGTGGCTTTTGCGTTTGTAGGCGACCAGTGGGTCTCGCTGGCCTACCGCCTGAAGCCCTATCCCCTGGCGCATATAGTCCATAGCCGTCAGGTGCTCCACCCACAGGGTGTCTATGATACGCAGCATCACAATCCGTTCCAGTATTCTCATATTATCAGGACCTATCTCTTCTTCCTTCTGTTGGTAGAGGGCTTGGGCATGCTCCATTAGTTTGTTTTCTGTCTGCTCTGGTTTCATCTGTGACAGCGTCCGGGCGTTTATCTCCGGGGGTAGGGGGAGGATGGTGGCTACATCGGCAATAAGGCTCTCCATAGCCTGGTCATTTTCCGTATCAGCTATATGAGCCGACACAATATTTTTAATCTCATTGCTGACCAACGATAGAATGTTGGATTTAAGGTCAGCGCTGCTAATAATCTTCAGACGTTCGCCATAGATAACCTCACGCTGCATATTGATGACATCATCGTATTCCACTATATGCTTGCGCATATCAAAGTGGTAGCCCTCAACCCGTGTCTGGGCGCCCTCAATGGAGCGGCTGACCAGCCTGTTCTCAATCGGGGTATTCTCATCAAAGCCAGCCCAGTCCATTATGCCCTTGATGCGGTCACCACCGAAGCGGCGCATAATATCGTCCTCCAGGGAAACATAGAAGCGGGAGCTGCCCGGGTCTCCCTGGCGACCGGCTCTACCCCGGAGCTGGTTATCAATGCGGCGTGCTTCGTGGCGCTCGGTGCCGATGACATGCAGTCCGCCGAGCTCAACTATCTTGTTGTGTTTCTCCTGCCACTTCCGCCACTCCGGATTGTCGCCATTTTCCGGTTCCTTACCACCAAGCACAATATCAACGCCGCGTCCAGCCATATTGGTGGCTACGGTAACAGCACCCGGTTCACCTGCCTGAGCAATGATGCTGGCTTCTTTTTCATGCAGTTTGGCATTTAGCACCTGATGTGGGACACCTTTCCTCTTTAATTGGTCGCTTAAGAGTTCTGATTTCTCAATGGACACCGTGCCGATAAGCACCGGGCGCCCCTCTTTATGAACCTGTGCAATTTCATTTGCCACCGCCTTGAATTTGGAATCCTCATCCTTGTAAATCTGGTCGGGGTGGTCATTTCTTATCATTGGCTTGTTGGTGGGGATGACCACCACCTCTAGCTTATATATCTTGTGGAACTCCTCGGCTTCGGTGACAGCGGTGCCAGTCATGCCGGCCAGCTTATCATACATACGGAAGTAGTTCTGGATGGTGATGGTGGCAAAGGTGCGGCTTTCCTGCTGGACCTTGACCCGCTCCTTGGCCTCTATCGCCTGGTGCAAGCCCTCGGAGTAGCGGCGGCCAAGCATCAGCCGTCCGGTAAATTCATCAACGATGATAACCTGCCCATCCTTGACGACATACTGCTGGTCTCTTTTATAGAACTCCCTGGCAGTTAGGGCGTTTATTAAGTGGCGCATCAGGTCGGCACTTTCCGGGTCGTAAAGGCTGGCTGACTTCAGCACTCCCTCACGCTTGAGTAGCCTTTCCATGGTGTTGAAGCCTTCGTCGGTCAGCTCGGCACTGCGCTCCTTTATCTTGACCTCGTAGTCCACCTCTGGCTTGAGGTGCTGAATTAAGCGGGCGAATATCTGGTATTTTTGCCCTGCCTCAACATCGGGGGCGCTGATGATAAGAGGGGTGCGTGCTTCGTCAATAAGCAGGTTGTCGACCTCGTCGACGATGGCATAGTTAAGCTGTCGCTGGACACAGCGTGATAGGTCAATGGCCATGTTATCCCTGAGATAGTCAAAACCAAACTCGGCGCTGGTGCCGTAGGTGATATCCGCCTGGTAAGCCTCTTTGCGAGTGATGGGCTTGAAGTGTCGCCAGGGGTCATTCTCCTTGCCGGAGTCATAGCCAGGGTCATAAAGCCGGGCTGGGGTGTGCTCATCCGGGGTCTGCATCGGGTAGATACTGGCGACACTGACCCCTAGGGCGTGGTAGATGGGCCCCATCCAGTAGGGGTCCCGCCGTGCCAGATAATCATTAACAGTAACCAGATGACAGCCTTTTTCGGTAAGAGAATTAAGATAAAGGGGTAGTGTTGCCACCAAGGTCTTACCCTCGCCGGTCTTCATCTCGGCGATTTTACCCTGGTGGAGGACGATGCCCCCCATTAGCTGGACATCAAAGTGACGCTGGTCTATATTTCGCTTGGCGGCTTCGCGGACGGCGGCATAGGCTTCCGGCAGTAGCTCGCCTAAAACCCGGCTCTCGATTTCTGTAAGCTCTTTCTCTAGTTGCCGAGTTTCCTCTTGTTTCTTGCGTGCCTCAATCAATTGTTGCCGAATCTTGGCAGTAGCTTCTGCCAGTCGTGTCTTAAACTCATCGGTTTTTAAGCGAAGTTCCTCGTCACCGAGCTTACTAAACTCGGGCTCTAGCTTATTTATCCGCTCTACTACTGGCTCAAGCCGTTTCAGCTCTTTCTCATTGGAATCCCTGAGGCTACCCAACCACTTAAACATTTCCGTTCGCCATAATCAGTTTCCTGGCTTCATCAGCTACCTTTTCTGATACCAAAACCCTGACCTCGCCCATACCGTCAAAGACAAAGCTGTGTACCGAGCTGGCGGCGTGCGACTGGAGCAGGCAGGGTATCCCATAGCTTTCTAGCAAGCCCTTGATGACCTGTGCCTCCAGCTCGCCTTTAGCCTTGTATACCTCTATCATTTTCTGTTGCTTATTCAAAAAGAGCCCCGACCGATTGTCCGGTGTGGATGCGGTGGATAGCCTCGCCCAGAAGTGGCGCTATGGACAGGATAGTAATTTTATCTAATTTTTTTCCTTTATTAACCGGGATGGTGTTGGTAACCACCACTTCCTTTACCGGGGACGAGGCTATCCGTTGAATAGCTGGTCCCGAAAACACCGGATGTGTGCAGCAGGCGTATACCTCTCTGGCGCCCCGTTCTATCAATATATTAACCGTATTTACCAGGGAGCCGGCGGTATCTATTTCATCATCCACAGTAAGGGCTGTTCTATCCTTTACTTCACCAATAACATTCAGCGTCTCTATCTGGTCTCTATTGCCGATGCGCCTTTTTTCCATAATAGCCAGTGGTGCATTAAGGTTGTGTGCCAGGTCTCTTGCTCGCTTGGTAATACCGATATCGGTAGCGACTACAACCGGGTTATCCAGCTTTTTCTCCTTAAAGTAGGCGCTGAGGAGGTTAAGGGCAGTTAGCTCATCAACCGGGATACTAAAAAAGCCCTGTATCTGTCCTGCGTGTAAGTCAACGGTTAGTAATCGGTTTGCCCCGGCTACAGTGAGCAGGTCGGCTACTAACCTGGCTGTTATCGGTACCCGGGGTTGGTCTTTCTTATCGGTGCGGCCATAGCCATAGTAGGGGACGACGGCGGTAATACGCCCGGCTGACGCCCTCTTCAGTGCATCCAGCATAATAAGCAGTTCCACCAGGTTATTGTTGACCGGGGAACAGACAGGCTGAATAACAAAGGTATCACGTGAGCGCACGTTCTCCAGAATACGAACGAAGATATTTTCATTGCTAAACTGGAAGACCTCACATTTGCCCAGTGGTATGTCTAGGTATTTAGTAACCGCCTTAGCCAAAGCAGGGTGAGCGTTACCGGTAAATACCTTCAGTTCGTCCATCGTTTTTGACTCCCTTATAAAATAGTCTTTAACTCCTTCAGAATATATTCATTATAGCATTATTTCCTACCGACCTCACCCCCTTTTATAAATCTCTCCCCCTTTGTCCCCCTCTCTTTATTAAAGAGAGGGGGAAATATAGAAAGAGGGGCTAACGCCCCTCTTAAACACCCTGTGGATTTTAAACAA
>CAYGXW010000003.1:0-63546 GCA_964354125.1 uncultured Dehalococcoidales bacterium | reverse complement strand
GTTTTATAAACTGCATTCCGGTGTTTATTGCCCGGGAAAAGTACTGGCAGCAGCGCTTTGAGAAAAAGGGATTGCCCGTTATTGGTGATGATATAAAATCTCAGGTTGGGGCAACCATAGTACACAGGGTGCTGACAAGGTTGTTCCGGGACCGTGGCGTTAAGATAGAGAGGACATATCAACTGAACTTTGGCGGTAATACCGACTTCCTGAATATGCTGGAGCGGGAGCGGCTTGAGTCCAAGAAGATATCCAAGACCAATGCTGTTACCTCTCAACTTGACTATAAGCTTGACCCGGATGATATTCATATCGGCCCTAGCGACTACGTTCCCTGGCTCACCGACCGTAAGTTCTGTCATATCCGAATGGAGGGGCGCACCTTTGGCGATGTTCCCTTGAACCTTGAATTAAAGCTTGAGGTATGGGATAGCCCCAACTCAGCCGGGGTGGTTATTGATGCCATTCGTTGCTGTAAGCTAGCTCTGGATAGGGGGCTCAAGGGGGCAATCGTAGCCCCATCGGCCTATTTTATGAAATCACCCCCAGTTCAATTTACTGATAACGAGGCTCGCCAGATGGTTGAAGAGTTTATTGCTGAGTTGCCAAAGAGCGAGCCGGTGGAAAAGTCTGGGCAAGTAAAAGCATAACCGTATAATTGGTGCCGGCTAAATTAACGGGGATTAAGGTAGCTAATTATGAAGATTGCTCTGGTTTCCCCTTACGATTTTGCCCACCCGGGTGGTGTGGTTAATCATATCCTAGCCTTGAACAAGCAGTTCACCAAGATGGGGCATGAAGTACGAATTATTGCCCCGGCATCTAGAGAAATCCCTGATAGAGATAGAAATGTTTTACATATTGGCAAGGCACGCCCTTTCCCGGTTCGCGGTACCACAATTCGTATTAGTATGTCTCTCAGGCTGGCATCCAAGATAAAGGAGACTCTTACCAGGGAGAAGTTTGATATTATTCACCTGCATGAGCCCTTTATGCCTATGCTGTGTAGTGCTGTACTTCGGTTTTCGGATTCAGTAAATATAGGTACCTTCCATGCCTGCCATGGTAGCCCAGGATACAATTTTGGCTGGCCTATATCAACCTATCTATTAAATAGAAGACGCCGCAAACTCGTCGGTAAAATAGCTGTTTCTAAGACGGCTATGGATTATGCCAGTAAGTATGTACCAGGGTACTATAACATTATCCCTAACGGAATTGATTTGGAGTGCTTTAACCCAAATGTTTTACCAATTGAAAGATTCTGTGATGGCAAGATAAACATTCTCTTTGTCGGTCGTCTGGAAAAACGCAAAGGCTTGAACTACCTGCTTAAGGCTTACCAGAAGGTCAGGAAAGAGACTCCAGATGCCAGACTCATAGTTGTTGGACCGGGTGTCAGATTCAGAAGGAAGTATGAGAAGTATGTCAGGCGCAATGGCTTGGCCGATGTTGTTTTTACCGGTATGCTACCCTATGACGAATTACCCCGTTACTATAAAACGGCTGACATATTCTGTTCACCAGCCATCGGAGGCGAGAGTTTTGGTATAGTTTTGCTTGAAGCTATGGCTGTTGGCAAGCCGATTGTGGCTACCAGTATAGAAGGCTATGCCAGCGTTATCACTCATGGACGGGAAGGGTTGCTGGTGCCGCCGAAAAATGATAAAGAGCTGGCTTGTGCTCTACTTTCCTTGATTTCTGATGAGCCGCTTAGGCGGCAGATGGGAGCCCAGGGGGTGCTTACCGCCCAGGATTATGACTGGTCAAAGGTTGCCCGCCGGGTTCTTGATTACTATGTTAGAATACTTAGCGAGCCTCCATGGCGGCGACATTTCCCAGAATATGAAGCTATATCGGCTCCAGTTTGAAGGACTGGCAAGCTAGTTGAATTTCTCAGGTAAGTGTGGCTGATGGTAGGTTTAGCACGAGTTCGTGAAGCTGCAGCCAGCTATTTTACTAGCCCGATAGTAAAAATGCTGGCTAGGACGCCGGTAACCCCTAACACCCTAACATGGTTCGGCTTTGCCCTGGCTATCGCGGCGGCGGTGCTTATAGCTAACGGCTATCTTATCATCGCTGGTCTGGTGGTCATCTTCGGTGGCTATTTCGATATGCTGGACGGTGCCCTGGCGCGGCGCACCAACCGGGTGAGCCGTTTCGGCTCTATTCTGGACTCTACACTGGACAGGGTTTCCGAGGGTGTTCTGCTTTTGGGCGTGCTCGCCCTTTTTTCTGCCCGCGGCTCTGACACCGGTATCCTGCTGAGGACCGAGCCACATGTGGACATCGGCACCCTGCTGGTCGGTATCGTCCTGATAAGCTCGATGCTGGTGAGCTATATCCGGGCTAAGGCGGAGTCCCTGGGGCTGGCGTGCATGGTGGGGCTTTTTACCCGCCCGGAGAGGGTTATCGTACTGGCGTTGGGGCTTTTGCTGAACGGATTAGAGATTGCCCTGGCTATTATAGCCGCCTTTAGTTTCTTGACTGCGGGGCAGAGGCTATTTTACGTGTGGCACCAGGCAAAAGACAAAAAATCTTAGGGGGTATTATGCCAGTTATTGCTATTGTTGGAGCCCAATGGGGGGATGAAGGTAAGGGTAAGGTGGTTGACCAGTTGGCTGAGGGGGCACAGATGGTCGTCCGTTTTTCCGGAGGTGATAATGCGGGACACACTGTAATCAATCCTTTAGGCGAATTTAAGCTACACCTTGTACCATCCGGCATTTTCTTTTCCTGGGTTACCTGTATTATCGGCAACGGCGTGGTCATCAACCCTGCCTGCCTGATTGAGGAGATAGACAAGCTTAACCAGAGTGGTATTGATACCAGCCGATTGGTTATCAGTAGCCGTGCCCATCTGGTTATGCCCTATCACATTCTTCTTGATGGGCTGGAGGAGGAATCACGGGCGAGCAAGGCTCTGGGGACAACACTGCGGGGTATAGGTCCTGCTTTTGTTGATAAAGTGGCTAGGCTTGGCATTAGAGTCGGCGATCTTTTGGATAAAAAGGGTCTTCTTGAGCGTCTTAAAACAGTGTTAGAGTATAAGAATAAATTGCTAACCAGGGTTTATGGCGTTAGCCCCCTTTCGCTGAATGAGATATACCAGCAGTATTGTCAGTATGGTGAGCGTCTGGCGCCTCATATTAAAGAGACAACTACTCTGATACAGGAAGCTCTGGCTCAGGATGAGCTTATCCTCCTTGAGGGAGCCCAGGGGGCTTTGCTTGACCCCGATTTTGGCACCTATCCCTATACCACCTCTTCATCGCCACTATCTGGCGAAGGCTGTCTTGGGTCTGGCATCGGTCCGACCAGTATTGACCGCGTTCTGGGGGTATATAAGGCATATTGTACCCGTGTCGGAAGTGGTCCATTTCCTACGGAGATTGAAGATGAGACTTGCAATCTAATTCGGGAGCGAGCACATGAATACGGCACCACTACTGGACGCCCAAGACGCTGTGGCTGGTTTGATGCCGTTGCCGCCCGTTTTAGTAGCCAGATTAACGGGCTTACCGGGGCGGCAATCACCCGCCTTGATGTCCTTGATGACTTACCCAAGCTTAAAATATGCGTTGCCTATAAGCTCAGCGGAAGATCCATTGATTACTTTCCGGCCAGTATTGCCGACCTGGGAAAGTGCCAGCCTGTTTACGAAGAGCTGGATGGCTGGCAAACTGATACCACTAATATCAGGGAATTTGACAGACTACCGATTCAAGCCAGGAAATACATAACCAAGTTGGAAGAGCTTATCTCCTGCCCGGTTAATATCATTTGTGTCGGACCAGCGCGGGAACAGACGATTCAGGTTAGACCCGTTCTGTAATATTTAAACCTCATATACTAGCAGCATACTTACAATCGGGCTTTATATGGTATATCCATAAGATAAGAATTAGAATAGGACACGTTGTAGAGTGTTATCTCGGAAGAAAGTATGGCTTATCACCGCAGTAGTAGCTTTCGTTATTTACATAGCGATATGGATAACAAGGTTATTCATCCCGCTACTCCAGCCTGTTGACCCATATGATAATAGAACCCTATGGCTTCACGCCCTGGCTTTTCTTCCGTTTGCCGTTGTGCTGGGTCTATTTCTGTTTACCACAGCCTTAAGAAAACTAACCAAATTTGCCACATTCTTTGGTGTCCTGGCTATATATGCACCTCTCACTATGTCAATTATCAACGGTATGGCTATGATAGTATTTTTACCTATAATATATTTGTTAATGCCTTTGTTTGAGCTTGAAACAAAGCTAAGACTGGAACACCACTCAGCTTCCTTTTTTGACTCAGTGATTATCGAAGAAATAGTTCCTGTGCTTATTTCCATAGGAGCTACAATTACGATAGTCGGGTTGGTACAGATAGTAAGAGCGCGGAGAAATAATCGCTTAGTTACTGATGGGCTCTATGCCGCGATGAGACACCCTCAGCATTTAGGGATAGCTATATGGGCCCTGGGGTTCACCTTGGGAGGTGCATTGTGGTTGCACTTCTTTTTCTGGCTTACTTTGGTATACGTGCTTATAATACTTGCCCTGAATGAGGAGGGTAAACTTAAAAATCAATTTGGTGAAGACTATGTAAACTATCAACAAAGAGTGCCATTTATACTGCCCCTGAAGCTCCCAGATTGGTGTTCGCTGCCGACTCACAGGTGGAAGAGGGCTGGTATTCTGCTGGCTACTTATATAACCAGCATTGCTGCTGTATCCGTTATCTACCTGGTTCTATAGAGGCAAATCAATCTTGTAGTTTTTCAGCGTTTCCCGTATAAAAGAAGCCGTTTTTTCGTCTGGTTCGTAGAGAGGCGGGCGGGGTTTACCCACCATAAAGCCAATTTGGTTTAGGGCGTACTTAACCGGAATCGGGTTGGAGACAATAAAAAGGGCTTTGACTAAAGGCATAAGGTGCCGGTGAATCTTGGCGGCTCTATCTGTTTTACCGCTGATAAAGCTGTCAATCATTTCCCGTATCTGGTTGCCCACCAGGTTTGAGGCGACACTGATGACTCCATAGCCACCCAGAGCCAGTATGGGCAGGGTATCACTATCGTTGCCGCTCCAGACGGTAAAATCATCACCGGTATTTTCAATAATCTTGGCAATTTCATCCAGATTGCCACTGGCTTCTTTTACGCCGATGATATTTTCTATCTGGCTTAGCCTGATTACTGTGTCGGCAGACAGGCTGACCACAGTGCGTGACGGTACATTGTAGAGAATGCAGGGCAGGCTGGTGCTCTGGGCGATAGCTTTAAAGTGCTGGTATAGGTTGTCCTGGGTCGGTTTGTTATAGTAGGGTACTACCAGCAAGCAGGCATCAACCCCGATTTTTTCCGCAGCTCTGGTAGCCTCTATAGCCTCGGCAGTGCTGTTACTGCCGGTGCCAGCAATTACCGAGCCGCGTTCACCTATGGCTGACTTGATTTCGGAAAACAGCTTGAGCTCCTCCTCGCGGAGAAGGGTGGGTGATTCCCCGGTGGTGCCCACCACCACCACACCATCACTGCCAGAGTTGAGCAAGCCTAAAGCTAACCGCTTGGCCTGCTCATAGTCCACGGCGCCATTATCATTGAATGGCGTTACCATAGCTGTTATTAAGCGTCCTAAATTTTTCATTTCTGACCTCCAGAGTGGAGACAGCCCATCTTGACCACTTCCTCGGCAATCTGGACGGCATTCAGGGCGGCTCCTTTTCTTAGATTATCGGCCACGACCCACATCACGATACCGTTGTTATGGGAAGAGTCTCTGCGGATGCGGCCGACGAAGACCTCATCTGTGCCGGCGGCTGACCACGGCTGGGGGTAAAGGCTGATAGCCGGCTCATCCAGTAGCTTGACCCCCGGTGCCTGAGCCAGAATACGCCGGACATCATCCGGGAACATGGGATGGGAAAACTCTATATTAATTGCTTCGCTATGTCCGACAAAGACCGGGACGCGGACACAGGTTGCCGAGATAGCTATATCATCGGCGTGCATTATCTTTCTGGTTTCTTCCACCATCTTCCACTCTTCTTTGGTATAGGCATTATCCAGAAAAACATCTATCTCCGGGAGCACATTAAAGGCTATCTGATGGGGATAAACATGGGGGATGGTCGCCTGTCCATTAAGTACCTGCTTGGACTGTAGTGTTAGTTCATCCACCGCCGCCATCCCGGTACCCGATACTGACTGGAAGGTAGTAGCCACGATGCGTTTTATAGGGTTTACCTTGTGTAGTGGGTATAGGGCTATTACCATCTGGATAGTTGAGCAGTTTGGATTGGCTATAATCCCCTTATGCTTCTTAATATCCTCCGGATTTATCTCCGGTACCACCAGCGGCACCTTGGGGTCCATCCTGAATGCTGAGCTATTGTCTATGACTACCGCCCCCGATTGGGCGGCAATAGGTGAGAAGTAGCGGCTTATCTCGGCACCGGCGGAGAACAGGGCGATGTCTACATCGTTAAACGACTCAGGAGCCGTCTCTTTAACCTCAATCTCTTGGTGGCTGAAGAACAACTTTTTACCTGCCGAACGGTCTGATGCCAGAAGCTCAATGGATTCCACCGGGAAGTTGCGCTGTTCCAGAACCTTGATAAACTCCTGCCCGACCATACCGGTAGCACCAACTATAGCTACACTATAGCCCTTCATTGAGACCTCCTATAAACCAAGCAGGGTATCTAAGCCATATATCAAACCCTTGCGTTTGACCACCTCTCTGGTGGCGAGCATAACCCCCGGCATATAACATTCACGGCTGACGGTATCATGCTTTATGCTAAGTGTTTGTCCCGGACAACCAAGAATTACCTCCTGGCGTGCCAGAATGCCAGGTAATCTTACACTATGAATTGTAATGCCATCAACCTGCTTACCTCGGCTCTGGGACGGCTTCTTTTCTGGCGGCTGGCAGAAGGGTTCTTCCTTGGCAGCTGCCATAGCCTTAGCCGTGGCAAGGGCGGTGCCTGAGGGGGCATCGGCTTTGAGGTGATGGTGTTGCTCTATGATTTCGGCATAATTAAAGTATCTGGTGGCAATCTTAGCCAGATGTATCATCATAATTGCCCCTAGAGCGAAGTTAGCGGCTACCACCACCCCAACACTATGAGCCTTAGCTAGTTTGCCAATCTCATCAAGCTCTTGGGCGGTTAGTCCGGTGGTGCCTATCACCAGATTAACCCCCTGCTTAACAGCTATACGAGCCGCTGATATAGCCGCCTGAGCGGTACTGAAGTCTATTATTACATCAGGCTGGCATTCGGTAATGATTTCTTCTATTTTAGATGAGAAAGGCACCGTACCTGAGCCATCAGGGAGTGCCAGACATTTATCTGAGACCTTAAGTTCAACAGCACCTACCAGCTTAAGTCCGGGTTCATGGCATAGGGCATTGACTACCTCTCGCCCCATTTTACCTGAGGCACCGTTTACTACTACCCTTATTGGCGCCATAGCCTTATCCCTCTTTATCCCAATAACGCCGCTTAGTTGTTGTGGGTCGGGAGCGCTGTGGAGAACGGGAGTTTTGCTGCTTATTAAATGGGCGGTTAAAATGAGAGGCATATTTTTTATGGCTATCGGATGATTCGGGAGTCTTTTCAAATACAGCCCGTCGTGATAGATTTATCCTGCCCTGGCTGTCAATCTCGGTTACTTTTACTGTAATTTCATCGCCCACCTTAACTATATCCTCAACCCGGTCAACACGGTAGTCAGCCAGTTCACTGATATGAACCATGCCCTCTCTACCGGGGAGAATCTCAACAAAGGCGCCGAAGCTCATTAAGCGGGTTACCTTGCCGGTATAGATACCGCCGACCTCTACATCTCTGGTCAGGTCCTCTATCATTTTTATGGCTTTCTGGGCTGATTCTTCATCCACTGAACCGATGAAGACGATGCCATCATTGTTAATATCTACAGTTGTTTTGGTTTCCTCAATGATTGACCTGATTGTCTTGCCACCAGGCCCGATTACAGTACCAATCTTGTCCTGAGGTATGACTATTTTATACATTCTTGGGGCATAACGGCTGAGCTCTGGCCGGCTGGAACTGATGGTCCTCTCCATTTCATTAAGAATAAACTGGCGGGCTTCCCTGGCTTGTCTCAGCGCCTTTTCCAGAATTTCCATACTTATACCTTTAATCTTAATATCCAGCTGGATTGCTGTGATACCATTAGCAGTGCCAGCTATCTTAAAGTCCATATCGCCGTAATTATCTTCTAAACCCTCAATATCGGTCAGAATTTTATAATCACCCTTTTCACTGGTGATCAGACCTACCGATATGCCGGCTACTGCTGATTTTACCGGTATGCCGGCATCCATCAGAGACAAACTGGAGGCGCAGGCACTAGCCATAGATGTGCTGCCACTAGAGCCCAGTACCTCCGAGACAAGACGGATAGTATAGGGGAAATCGGCGTCCGGCGGCAGTATTGGTAACAGGGCACGTTCTGCCAGAGCACCGTGGCCAATTTCACGGCGGCTGGGTGTGCCGACACGCTTCACTTCGCCAGTAGAGAAGGGGGGGAAGTTGTAGTGGTGCATGAAGCGCTTGGTCTCCTCTATGCCCAGCCCGTCAAGCTGTTGTTCCTTCTTGATTGAGCCCAGGGTGGTGATTGTCAACACCTGTGTTTCACCCCGGGTGAATAGGGCTGAGCCGTGGACGCGAGGCAGTAGACCTATCTCACAGCTGATGGGGCGGAGTTCTGTTAGACTACGGCCACTGATACGCTGTCCTTTGATAAGGACATTATTTCTAACCTCATTTCTAATCAGGTTGTCAAAAGCGGTTAAAATATCAGCTTCAGCAAAGGATTCTCCCAGACTGGCTATAAGCTCTGACTTGAGCTTGTCCAGTGCCTCTTCTCGCTGTGATTTTAACGGCTGGTATAGTGCTTGGGAGAGCTTCTGTTCTAAAATTGGCGATATAGCAGATATTAATTCGGGTGAAACCTCAATAAACGGAACCTCTTCTTTTGGCTTGCCACAAGCCTGCATAAGCTGCTCTTGCAGGGAAATAATCTGCTGGTTTGCCTTGTGACCAAACCTTATCGCCTGGCTGATAATTTCCTCACTGACAGAATGGGCTCCGGCTTCCAGCATTACTATCGCCTCTTTGGTGCTGGCGACAACTAAATCAAGGGAGCTTTTTTCAAGCTGGGCTAGTGTTGGGTTTAGAACCAGCTCGTTTTCAATATAGCCGACATGAACGGCAGCCACCGGGCCATAGAACGGAACCCCAGATATTGATAAAACAGCCGAGCCCCCGATAATAGACAGGATATCCGGTTCATTCTCCCGGTCGGCGGAGAGGACGGTAACTATAAGCTGGATATCCCGACGCCACTCTTTGGGTAACAATGGTCGCAGTGGGCGGTCGGTAAGACGGCTGGTTAGAGTAGCCTCCTCGCTGGGGCGGCCTTCCCTTCTAATAAAACCACCTGGAATCTTACCAGCGGCGTATAATCTTTCTTCGTAATCAATCGTCAGGGGCAGAAAATCGCCCCCTTCCCGTGGTTGTTGGCTAATGCAGGCGGTAACCAGAACCACTGTGTCTCCATAGCGAACGGTGACCGCTGCATTTGCCTGTCTGGCGAGCCTTCCTGTTTCTATAATAAGGTTTCTGCCGCCTATGGTGCACTCAAAAGAATGGGGTGTTGTCAATAGTCTCTCCTTGTCGTTTCTTTGCAAACAGAACTCTACTTGCGTAGACCGAGGCTTTTTATCAGTTTTTTATAACGGTTGACATCCTGTTTGTTTAGGTAAACAAGCAGTCGTCTTCGCTGACCAATAAGCTTGAGTAAGCTACGCTTGGTATGGAAGTCGTGGCTGTTAGCCGCCATATGGCTGGTCAGCTGGCTTATCCTTTCGGTAAGCACGGCTATCTGAACTTCGGTTGAGCCGGTGTCTCCTTCGTGTGCCTTATAATTATCAATAATACCTGCCTTTTTTTGTTTGTCCAAAGTAAACTCCTGCGCTATCTATGTTGCAGATTATAACACAAGTTCTGGTTGCTGTAAAACAAAAACTGGAGAGCCGGCGGTATCTTTTTGTATTCGGGTTTTTTGTCATAAAGACTGATTAGCCTTGACTTAGGCAGGCTTAACTAAGTAAAATGAAAAGGTGTTTAGCACACATTTCTACCCAGCCCGTTATCAAGTATTTAGTTGCCAAATCAAGATAGTCTATAAGTTATGAATGTTGGTGTCTGCAAGATAAAGCTTCGTCTGCCGGAGAATATGTCCCTCAAGGGTAAAAGAAGGGTAATTAAGTCTATTATAATCCAGCTGAGAAACAGGTTTAATGTTTCCGTTGCCGAGGTTGATGACCAGGAGTTATGGCAGATAGCGACCATCGGGGTCTGTTGTCTTAGTAATGATAGCCGGTATACCAATGAAGTCTTATCAAAAGTGGTAAATTTTATAACCAATGGTCGGTTTGAGATTGAGATGCTTGACTACCAGATTGAAATTATGCCCTTCTAGTGAGATGGAGTTTTAGTGGACACCTCAGCCTTTATTGACTACCTTATTGCCCAGCCTAACTATGGTTCCCAGATTGCCCATATTGAGCATATCCCATCCAGAAAGGCTAGCTTTGCCGAGCTGGATAACCCTCTTGAAACAGAGCTTGAAGAGAGCCTGAGAGAGCATAAATTACTACCCCTTTATGCCCATCAGGCGGAAGCGGTTAAGCTTGCCCGTAATGGCAGGAATGTCATGGTAGCCACTTCAAGCGCCAGTGGCAAGAGCCTGTGCTACAACATCCCGGTGCTTGAGAAGGTTTTAACCGAACCGGCAAGCTGCGCCCTCTATCTTTTCCCGACCAAAGCCCTAGCACAAGACCAGCTACGCTCGTTTTCAGAACTGTTTTGTCCTCAACTGATAGGCTATGAGAAGATAGCTACCTTTGATGGCGATACCCCGACTGAAGAACGTTCGGAGATAAGGAAACGGGCTAGGATAATACTGACCAATCCTGATATGCTCCATGTCGGTATATTGCCCAACCACAAGTCGTGGGCAAGGCTGATGCGTCATGTGAAATACATAGTCATAGATGAAGCCCATAGCTATCGCGGTGTTTTTGGCTCACATGTAGCGTTAGTCCTGCGTCGCCTGCGTCGCCTGTGTAATAACTATGGTATTAGCCCTCAATTCATCTGCTGTTCGGCTACCATAGATAATCCCGGTGAACATGCCGAGAAGCTGGTTGGCTTGCCTTTTACGGTAGTTGGTAATGATGGTTCACCTAAAGGCGGCAAGGAATTCGTTTTCTGGAATCCGCCAATTATAGATGAGGCTAGGGGTATTCGGCGCAGTACTAATAGTGAGGCCGCCGGATTGTTTACTGCACTGGTCAGCCATGATATTCGTACCCTTACCTTCAGCCGCACCCGCCGGCTGACCGAGCTGGTGGCTAACTATTCAAGAAAAAAGCTGGCTGAAATAAGCCCATCACATGTCAGGAAGATTAAGGCGTATCGGGCAGGCTACCTGCCTGAGCAGAGGCGACAGATAGAGCAGGAACTTTTCAGTGGTCAACTTAGCGGGGTGGTGGCTACGAATGCCCTGGAGCTGGGCATTGATATCGGTGACCTTGAGGCGACGGTTCTTACCGGCTACCCGGGGACGATCGCCAGCACCTGGCAGCAGGCAGGCAGGAGCGGTCGGGGTGAAGGCAGTTCGCTCAGCTTTCTGGTTGCCCTGGATAACCCTCTGGACCAGTACTTCATGCGCCACCCGGAATTCTTTTTTCAGAAAAGCTTTGAGAACGCCCTGGTCAATACGGAAAATCCCTATATTCTAAGAGCGCACCTGCTGTGCGCCGCCTGGGAGTCTCCGCTCCTCGGTGATGATGACCAGTTTTTTGGTTCCTGTTTAACCAAGGAAGCGGAGGAGCTTGAGAAGCAGGGTATGTTGAGACAGAGGAATGGCCACTGGTATCTTTCGCCGTCTATTGCCTATCCGGCTCAGGAGGTCAATATTCGCGCTACATCGGGAGAGAATCTTGCCCTGATTGACACATCAACAAACTCACTGTTGGAAACTATAGAGACCAGCACCGCCCTCTTTCAGGTGCACCCCGGAGCCATCTATCTCCATCAGGGGGAATCCTATCTGGTTACTGAGCTTGACCTGGTTGGTCGTACTGCTAGAGCTGAGCCGACTACAATTCCTTACTACACTGTGGCTCGGGAGATTAATGATTTGCGCATCCTGAAGGTTGTCTGTCAGAAAAAATACAGGCGGGTAAAGGTGCGCCTGGGGCAGGTTGAAGTTACGACAACTGTGGTCGGCTTTAAAAGGAAGGCGCAGTTCACTGATGAAGTAATTGGTGAAGAGCCACTAGACCTGCCATCACAGCATTTCCCTACCATTGCCCTGTGGTTTGACCTACCAGCCGAGGTTATTGACTCACTAGCCAGAGCTGGGCTAGACATTACCGGTGGTTTACACGCCGCCGAACACGCTGCCATTGCCATTTTACCCCTGTTTGCCATGTGTGATAGAAATGACGTCGGGGGTGTATCAACCCCATTACACCCTGATACCGGTAGGGCGCAGATTTTTATCTATGATGCCTACCCCGGCGGTGTCGGTATTGCCGAGAAGGGATTTGAAATTATCCGGCAGTTGTGGCAGGCTACTCTTGAGGCGATTGCTGAGTGCCCCTGTCAGGAAGGGTGTCCTAGTTGCATCCAGTCGCCAAAGTGCGGCGATAATAACGAGCCTTTAGATAAAAAAGCCGCCCAGATGATTCTTAAAGGGTTGCTGGCTGGTGTTGGGGATAAGGGGGATGGTTTTTCAGTATTAAATAGATTGGAGAAGGGATGATGGAAATAGGTATAGACCCGATTGCCTTTACCATAGGCTCGGTAGAAGTCAGATGGTACGGTATCATGATTGGGCTGGGGGTCCTGGTTCTTGTATTGTGGGCTATTTGGCAGGTCAGGAAGGATAAAATCCTTCCTATTGAAACGGTTGTCACCCTAGCTATAATTGGTATACCTTCAGGTATTATATTTGCCAGACTGCTGCATGTTATTGACCGCTGGGAATTCTATAGCCAAAATCTGGGACAGATAATCGGTGGTGAGGGGCTGACTATCTATGGCGCTATTCTGGGTGCTGTCCTAGGTACCTGGATTTACAGCAAGTTCCGCCCCTTCAATTACGGCTACGGGGCAGATTTGGTGGCACCAGGTATTATACTGGCTCAGGCTATCGGCCGGGTGGGCTGTACATTAAACGGCTGCTGTTATGGCACAGCCACTTCTTTACCCTGGGCTATAAGCTATACTCACCCTAATAGCGTTGGTGTCAGCGGCGTTCACCCGACACAGGTTTATGAAATTATATTTCTCCTGCTCCTTTTTGGAGTTGTTATGCTACTGAAGGGCAGGCTCAAGCCGGATGGCTCACTATTTCTTATCTATCTCGGCAGTTATTCCCTGTGGCGGATTGGCATTGATTTTATAAGAGGAGAGGGCACGCCTTTCCTGTTTGGTTTACACCAGGCTCAGGTGATAGGCATAATAGTGGTGGTTATCGCCATAATCCTGCTGGTTCGCCGCCGGGTTCGGTGGGTTAAACAGGGTGAGGTCAAAGATACAGCCGGGGATAACATGGAGGAGGTAGAAAATGGATGACAAGGATAAGTCAGTTTTTGAAGTTATTGTTGAAATACCAAAGGGGAGCCGTAACAAATACGAATATGATGAAGCAAGGAAGCTGATGAGGTTTGATCGTATGCTGTTTTCGGCTGTCCATTACCCCAGCGATTATGGCTTTTTCCCTGAGACTCTAGCAGAAGACGGAGACCCGTTGGATGCCCTGGTCTTGGTATGGGAGCCGACCTTTCCTGGATGCTTGATTGAGGTTAAGCCAGTTGGTTTGTTCAAGATGTGGGATGAAAGGGGCCCGGATGAGAAAATCCTGTGTGTGCCAGTGGCTGACCCGTTTTGGAATCATATCGAGACCCTGGCTGATGTCCCCCCGCACTTACTTAAAGAAATAGAGCATTTTTTCTCCGTTTATAAGGACCTGGAGAAAAAGAAAACCGCAGTGGAAGGTTGGCAAGGGGATAGGAATCAGGTTTTAAAAATAATCTCCGAGGCCCAAAAAAGATACCGAGAGAACCATCAAGGCTAGGGGCTTGTTCTATTCTTATTATCAAAACCTGTCTTTAATGTTACGACGCAAAACTACATGTTTCCAGCTACCGCCTTTGGAACGCATCTCCTTTATCCTGGGGATGTAGCGGATAAAGGGAATTAAAAGCATTAATGATGAATAGAGCACATAATTGCCATCATGATAGATTAGCCAGGCGACAAAGGGGAAACAGAGTAGGGCTATGCTGTAGCTGAGGGTAGGAAAGTGGGTCAGCAGCAGGAGAAGCAGAAAGACGGACAGGCTGATGGGTATACCCCAGGGCATAAGAAAAACAAGAATGCCGATAAGGGGAGCCCCTCCCCTGCCACCGCGGAATTTGAGCCACACCGGGAAGCTATGGCCTATTACGGCAACGGCACCGGCAAAAAACACGAATATTATAGGGCCATCCACTAAGCTTAATAACCAGCTGGCTAAGGCGACAGCGGCTGTTCCCTTACCTATATCCGCCAGTAGAACCAGCAAGCCAGAAATGAAGCCTATATTATAAAAGACATTCATGGCACCCATATTACGACTACCAATTTGGCGGATGTCTATCCCCTTTCGCAGGCGTCCGGCGATGTAGGCTGAAGGAATGGAGCCGAGCAAATAGGCGCCTATTATAGCGATAGCGATAGCAGTAGGTTCATTTAACATTTATGTATCCTTAATAAATTTTGATTTTATTTATTAAGCCTGATTTTTCGGTGTCAGGTCAAGGACATTAAGTCGTAGCCTCTCCTCTCCACACCATTTATCCAGTTCAAGATTATAGACAATATCAATAATAGGAGGTATTTTGGGCATTAGATTGCCCAGCCCGAAGGCAACCGCATCCCATATTATGCTATCCTGCTTTAGCTTCAATCTTAAGTGCTCTCCATTATTACCCATAGGGCGATAGTCTACAACCTTCACACCACGGCTTAGCAGGGTGGGTAGGGGATTACCCTGCCCGAATGGCGCCAGCATCTGGATTGTTTGGAAGGTATCCCCAGCCAGCTCATCCAGGGCAACCTCGGCATCAATATCCAACCGTGGTTGAAGGTCTAATCCGGCTAGCTCGCTGGTGGCAATTTGACTGAGTTGTTGCTCAAGGCGAGCCAGGTTTGCCGTCGGCAGGGTAAAGCCGGCTGCCTGAGAGTGACCACCGAAGCGGGTCAGCAGATGGCTGCACTGATTTACGGCTCGGATTATATTGAATTCCGGGATACTGCGACAGCTTCCAGCGCTGAACTTATCACCGATATTGACAACTACCGATGGGCGATAGAATTCACCAGCCAGTCTTCCGGCTACCAGCCCAAGGATACCTCCCTGATAGTCACTGTCGCTGGCTATTAGCAGTGTTGAAATTCCTTTGGTCAGGATTTGCTTCCTAGCCTTAGCCAGGGCTTTGGTTGTTAACCTTTGGCGTTCGGCATTTTTCTCTTCTAGAAGTAGTGCCAGCTCGTGAGCCTCATCTGGCAGGTCGGTTATCATAAGTTTGTAGCTGGCTATGGCGTGTTCCAGCCTGCCAGTGGCATTCAGGCGTGGTGCCAGTATCCAGGAGATGTCTTCGGTACTAAGGTTGCCAATGCCAATTTTAGCCAGCTCTACCATTTCTCTGATGCCTGGTCTGGGTGTTGTATTCATTAGCCTAAGCCCCTGCTTTATCAGATAACGGTTCTCTCCGAGTACGGGCATCATGTCAGCTACCGTGCCAAAGGCTACCAGGTCTAGAAGTGGCTCAAGTTGCTCCTCTCTTCCCATGCCTTGGTACAGGGCCTGGAGCAGTTTGAAGCCTACCCCAACACCAGCCAGTTCTGAGAATGGATAGTTTGAATCGGCTCTCTTGGGGTCAATAACAGCTATAGCCGGGGGCAGTTCATCAAGAGGGGTATGGTGGTCGGTAATAACTATATCAAGCCTTTTCTTATTTGCCCTTTTGACCTGGGAGGAACCGGTCACACCGCAGTCAACCGTAATAACCAGGCTGATGCCCTGCTCTTGAAGCTGCTCCAGGGCGGAGGTGTTGAGTCCGTGGCCCTCCCTTATGCGGTGGGGGATATAGGGGGTAACTTTAGCCCCGAGGGAAGCTAATCCCTGGGTTAGTAGAGCCGCCCCGGTAATACCATCGGCGTCAAAGTCTCCGTAGACGGCGATTTTCTCTCCCGAAAGCAGGGCTTGGTAGATTCTGGAAACTGCCCGGTGCATATCAGGCAGTAGATAGGGGTCAGCTGACAGGCGCTTATCTGCGGTGAGAAATAGCTCCGTCTGGGACGGCTCGGTAATACCACGATTGTATAAAAGCTGGACTATTAGGGGTGGGAAGCCGGAAGTATTGATGGAATGTTCCGCTGGAACGGGTGGCAGAATGTTCCAACGATAGTGGTTCAAGCCTTATGCCTCACCATACTTCTTAAATATCAGGGTTGAATTATGGCCGCCGAAGCCGAAGGAATTGGAAAGGGCGGTACTGACCGTAGTGCGGCGGGCTACATTGGGCACATAGTCCAGGTCACAATCAGGGTCGGGGTGGGTAAGATTTATGGTTGGTGGTATGATGCCATTTTGAATAGCCATAATGCAGATGGCTGCTTCAAGAGCACCAGCGCCGCCTATCAGGTGCCCGGTCATAGATTTGGTGGAACTTACCGGAATTTTATAGGCATTTTCACCGAAGATAGTCTTTATCGCCTTGGTCTCCATTCTGTCATTTAACTGCGTTGATGTACCATGGGCGTTAATATAGTCAATTTCAGAAGGGGCTAGTCCAGCTTTATCTAGAGCCATCTGCATAGCCCTGGCGGCACCTTCTCCATCCTTAGTTGGTTGAGTAATGTGGAAGGCATCAGCACTTGCTCCGTAGGAAACGACCTCGGCTAGAATTTTGGCGCCCCTTTCCTTGGCACCGGCTAGATTTTCCAGGACCAGGACGGCGGCTCCTTCGCTGATAACAAAACCATCTCTTTCAGTGTCAAAGGGGCGGGAAGCCAGTTGTGGTTCATCATTCCTGGTTGAGAGGGCTTTTAGAGCATTAAAGGCGGCAAAGCCTATCGGGACCATTATTGATTCACTGCCCCCGGCTAGCATGGCTTTAGCATCACCTCGTTTTATTAACTCGTAGGCGGCGCCTATAGCATCCGAGCCACTGGAGCAGGCGGTGGTGATGCACAGGTTTGGCCCCTTAGTCCCCAATACAATTGATATCTGGGCGGCAGCCATATCGGCAATCATCATTGGGACTAGGAAGGGGCTAACCCTTTCCGGCCCCTTTTCCAGTAGCACCTTGGTTTGTTCAAACAGGGTGGACAAGCCACCGATACCGCTACCGATGATAATCCCAGTGTTGTTCTGGTTGCCTGAATCAATCTGGATTCCAGATTTCTCTACTGCTTCTAAGCTAGCGGCAACAGCTAGCTGGGCGAAGCGGTCCATATGACGGGCTTCCTTGCGACTTATGTAATTGGTAGCTTCAAAACCCTTGACCTCGCCGCCGAACCTGGTCTCAAGACCTTCAGTATCAAACAGGGTGATGTAGTCAATGCCCGATTTGCCGGCAGTTAGCCCTTCCCAGGTAGTGGCAGCATCCAGCCCAAGAGGGCTCATGATACCTATTCCAGTAACGACTACCCTGTTGTTTGTATAAGCCATGGTCATCAATGGAAGGAGATGAGGACTAGGCTATTTATAACATATTTTGGGCATACCTGCAAGGATGGGGTTCTTTTGTTATAATGCCAGTATAGCTAGGATGAAAAAAAGTCTTAGAAATACCAGGGTTGCTCTGGAGACACTGGGCTGTAAGCTTAATCAGGCAGAGACCGAGCTTCTTGCCCGGCGGCTTGCCCTAGCCGGCTGTAGATTGGTGTCGTCGGCTGACAAAGCTGATATTTACATACTGAACACCTGCACTGTTACCCATATCGCTGACCGAAAATCCAGGCACCTGCTCAGGATGGCTCACCGACGTAACCCTGAAGCATTACTGGTGGCTACTGGCTGTTATGCCCAGAGGGCTGAACATGAGCTACACCGGATTGAGGGGGTTGGTCTGGTGCTGGGCAACGATAACAAGATGAACCTAGTGCAGTTGCTGGAAGATTCGGGATACTTAAGCCAGCCAGCCGGCGTTCAGGGATATAAATATAATGGCTTAAGAAACCGCTCTTTTATCAAGGTTCAGGATGGCTGTAACAACCTCTGTTCCTACTGTATTGTGCCCCTGGTGCGGGGAAAGCAGAAGAGCCTGCCCGATGAAAAGGTTATTGCCCAAATCAGCGAGAGGGTTGCCCAGGGCTATAAAGAGGTGGTGCTTACCGGCACCGAGATTGGCTCTTATAGCTATAATGGGCTTAATCTAAAGGCTCTGCTTGGGCACATATTGTCTGAAACTGATATTATGCGGTTGCGGCTGTCATCAATCCAGCCCCAGGAAATCAGTCCCGAGCTGATTGAGCTATGGCGTAACCCTAGATTATGCCCTCACCTTCACCTCTCCCTTCAGAGCGGTAGCGATAGTGTTCTGAAACGGATGAAGAGGTGCTATTCAAGCGAGAATTATAAGAGAGCAGTATCCTTAATCCGCTCGGTAGTGCCCGGGGCAGCCATCACCACCGATGTTATCGTCGGCTTCCCCGGCGAGAGCGAAAGCGAGTTTGAAGAGAGCTATAGTTTCTGTAAAGAGATGGCTTTTGCCCGCATCCATGTTTTCCCCTTCTCCCCCCGTCCCGGTACGGAGGCAGACAAGATGCCAGAGCAGGTAAGCGCTAAGGTTAAGAAGCATAGAAGTGAAAAGATGCTATCGCTGGCAGAGGGGAGCGCCCAAAACTTCAGGCAGCGGTTTCTAGGCAAGTCTATGCCTGTATTGTGGGAGCAAAAGTCCAACGGCATCTGGTCCGGGCTTACCAATAACTACATCAGGGTATATACCAAAAGTAATGAAGATTTAGCCAATAAAATTACCGAAGTAAAGCTTGAGAAGCTATATAAGGATGGGGTGGGAGGGATGAGGTGTAATATAAAGAAACTGAGATGTGCTTTATAAGAAGAAGGAGGAGGAAGATAATGTCTACTGTACAGGATATTATTCAAACAACATCATCTGGCATAGTGCATTTAATATTCATAAAGAATCGTGAACGTGTATCTTCAGGGTCAGGTTTTCTTTATGATAAGTATCTTATTACCAATAGTCATGTCATTCGCGATAGTGATTTCGATACAGTTGCTATTCGCTTCCATGATAGTAGTACGTTGGATGAATTACCTGATGCTATTAGATTGTCTAAAGAAGACTTATTGTCACTTGTAGTAAAAGAATCACCTAAAGATATGGAAGATTATGTAGTAATACGAGCGGATGAATCTGAATACAATAAACGTTATAAGTTTAATTTAGGCTCAGCTAAAGATGTTGCTGTTGGTCAACAAGTAGTCTTTATCGGATTTCCTTTTGATTCTTTACATCTAACAGCACATGTTGGTTATGTATCATCTAAACACAAAGCTAATGGTAGGAATATAATCCAGATTGATGGCAGTGTTAATGGTGGCAATTCTGGTGGTCCGCTGCTGTCGATTGAATCTAGCAAGGTTGTTGGCATAGTAACACGTAAGGCTACAGGTCTTGAAATGCAATTTAAAGATCTTTTAAACGCTTTAGATCACAATTACGATGCATTATATAAGTGTCAAGGTATAATGCGAGTAGGAGCAGTTGATCCAATTGAGGCAATGAAAGTAAGTCAGGCTATTATGAAGCGTATTGCGTTAAATATAGAGCGTTCAGCTAATGTAGGTATTGGATACGCATATTCAATAGATCATATAAAGCAGTCCGGTAGTTTATGAAATACTTTATACATCCATCCCCAAAACCACCGACTCCTCAATCTGGCGTCTGGGGATGTTCCAGTAAGTTTCTAACAGTTTATCCTTATCGGGCATCATCTTGAAGCCGTGCTTTTTATAGAAGCTTATCGCCCAGTCGGCAGACGCCCAGGTGCCCACCAGCAGGCGGGGGGGTGGTAACCAGACCTTTTGAATAAGCTAGCAGTTTGCTGGCGATGCCCTGCCTCTGCCACCGGGGTAAGACATAGGTGTGGCGGATGAGGGTAACATCATTAACCCTCTCAATGCCCATTAAACCGATTAGTTCCCCGCCTTCCTCCCAGCCGTAGAAGGTGATGCGCTTCATTTCCCGCTCCAGCTCCTTCATAGACATATAGGGCTCGTGGTAGCGGTCGGGTGGTATTTTATCTTTATAGGCTTTGGCTGCCTCGTTGATGATGAAGTAGAGCCTGTTTTTATCAGCTGGCTGGCACTGGCGAATCATAGAGCTATTTTAGCATACTCGTTTTAGTTCTTATTGGTAACCCCATCCCCTTTGTCCCCTTCCCCTTGCCAAGGGGAAGGGGAAATGATTTTTAAAAGAGGGGCATAAGCCCCTCTTAAACACCCTATAAATTCGAATGCTAATCGTGGGGGTGACTAAAAGAGGGGGCGAAGCAAATATTAAACTCCCACTGATTCTTTTTAAGGATAATCAGGGGAAGATTGAAGGGGCGTAGCCCATTCATAAAAATCTCATCCCCCTCTCTTTGGAAAGGAAAGGGGGATTAAGGGGGTGAGGTTGATATGCATTTTAAATATTGGCATCTAATCCTAAAATAGGGTATCATATAAACTATAAAGAAAGGAGATAAAAGTGTCAAAGTTTGACTTGGAAGAATTTGCCCGTACCGCTGACAGAATCAGGCAGAAGGCAATAGAAGAAAACAGATTGACTGATAACCCTTCAGATGAGGTGTTAAGGCAACTTGTTGAGAAGGAGCCCGGGGTCAGGAAAACAATATATAACAACTTTGTTGCCAAAAGTGAACCTACTTCAAGGTCAGCCATGTTCACTAAAAATAGCGTTGACCATCCCTTTGGCGAAGAAGAAAAAAGGTTACTAACACAGTGTGAAAGAGCCTTATCTCAAGAAAGGTTGATTTCCATTGATAGAATCGTGGGCAATGCCGATAGTGGCACAACAGTCAGGTTGATTGTTCCGGAACGTTTTGCCCATGTCGCCTATGGTGGCAAGAACCTCTTCCTGCCGGTAAGGGGGGAGGTTAAAGAGCCGACCTACCAGATTGTATTTTTCGCTGATGAGGCTTTTGAAACCAATAAATCCAAGCCGCTTCCCCAAAAGGATATCACCATAAGATTAGCTATGCTTGATAACGGAAGGTTTGTCAAGCTCATCAGAAATGGCAACTATATTGGTGAATACAAGAAGGGGGTTTTTGCTGCTGAGGACTGGGTAACCAAAACCAGAAGGGGTGGCATCTTTCTACATGCCGGCTGTAGGGAGGATTACCTTCAATCATCACACGGAGACTACCGGACGGTGAGGACATTACTCGTTGCCTTGAGTGCTAATGGGAAAACAACCACAACCTGTAGAATATTAGCCAGAAAGGGGAATGAGAAATCATGGCTTATTCAAGATGATGGTGGCTCTCTCATGCCCGACGGTTCCTTTCATGGCTTTGAAGCCTGCGGGATATTTGTCAAAACAGAGGGGGTTAATCCCGGGGAACAAGTTGAAATATACTACGGTCTACTAAAGCCGGAGACAGTTTGTGAGAATGTTTATGTCACCGAGGATGGGGAATTTGACTTTTATAATTTCCAAAGAACCTCAAATGGCAGGGCGGTGGTGCTGAGAAGGGATTTCATGCATGCCAGCCCCTATATTGATGTGGATGAGGTTAATAACCTGATTCTTATTACCAGAGGACCATTGGTTCCGGCAATATCAAAACTAACATGTGAACAGACAGCAGCCATGATGGTTTTGGGGCAGGCGATGGAATCTTCGGCAGGTGACCCAACTCAGGCGGGAAAAATCAGAAGCGAGTTTTTCTATGACCCTTTTGTTGCCGGTAATCTAGCCGAGCACGCCAATATATTCTATGAAATAATAAGTGGTCTTCCCCACCTGAATTACTACCTGATAAATACCGGGGGAGTAGGTGAAGGAGAACGCTACAGGGATATAAGACTGGAATTTACCATGGGGATACTGGATTCCCTGTTAAGAGGAGGTCTTGAAGACTGGATAGATTCACCCACAGGCTTTAAGGTGCCGAGGGCAATCAGGGTTGTGGATGATATTTACCTTCACCCCGAAAAACTTTATTCATCGGCTGAGTTTGAAGAAAAGCAAAGGGAGCTTAATAAAATCAGACACGAAGCTGTAGAGAATATTGGTAGCGGTCTCCATCCTGCTATGCGAAAGTTTTTAAATAAAACCTAAATCTTAGCCCGGCTTTATCTTACGGCAAGATGGCGCGCCTAGAGGGATTCGAACCCACGACCCTCGGTTCCGAAGACCGATGCTCTGTCCACTGAGCTATAGGCGCATGCATAACTAAACCCCCCGTCATTCCTCCCCGTGACGCTCGGCTGACGCTCACCCCCTTTCAGTTAAGAAAGTCCCGCCAACCATGATTACCTGGAGCCGGAAGCCGTCGCAATCACATAAGCACCTGAACTTGAGGAAGTTTTGAAGAGCTCCCCATCTACGTAAATGGAAACTGTCACACTTTCAGATTCACCCTGGTTTTGTGCAGATATATAGAGAAACCAATCGGAAAATGAATAGTAAATGTATTTTACTGGAACGGAAACGTTGGTATATTGCTCCGTCCCACCCGTAGTATTATTCAACGTTACATCCACTTCATCAGCCGTCCCAGTTATTTCATATATTATATAGGGGGGTGTCCCTGCACTTAGTTCCCAGTTTGTTATTTCTACGGATACTACTTTCTTACTTTCTACATCTGTTATTGCTACGTCCGTTATTGTATAATCTGACCATTTCTGGCCAACCAATACGTCTCCCCCATTAGTAAAATCTTGATATTTGCTGCCGTCATCACATGTAACAGTAAAATATACTGTGTAGGACCTTAAATATACAGTTCCGTTGTTCTTGACATCAAAGTAAATATCTACGTATTTACTCAATTCACTTGTAGAGTATTGTGTCTGGTGAAAACTGGTAATGGTAAATGTGGCTGAAGGAACTTCATCAGGTACCCTCCCTGCCGTTAGTTCGAAATCATCTATTTCTACGGATGTTACTTTTTTACCCTCTACTCGGGCCATTGTACAATCAAGCTTTTCTTGACCAATAAATATATCGCTCCCGTTATCGAAGGCTTGATATTGACTACCATCATCACATCTAATAGTAAAATATACCTCGTAGTAGCTTATATGCGCCTCTCCAGTGTTGTGGGTTTTAAAGATTATCTTAACTTCCGCCCATTCCTTTGCCAGATCATAATACGTCTGGCGAAAACTGGTAATGGTAAATGTGGCTGAAGGTTTCGGTGTGGGATTTGCAGTCGTCACCGGTAATGTATCCCCTTGTTGTGGCATGGTGGCAGGAGTCCCGCAAGCACTCAAAAGCATAGCTGCCAAAATTACTGATATAAGTAAAATTCGCTTCATAATTACACCCACTTTGTTTTTCGAATCAGGTAATGTCATACTACCACCTCACAGGCATAATTGCACCCCATTTCAGTTAAGCAAGTCCCGCCACAAAACCGCCTGATACTCAGCCTCGGCAGCTCGCTTCCGCTCGGCACGCTCGAGCCACTCCAACAGGCTCACCTTCCGGCTCATTATACCTGGTGTTAAAAGCCTCGTCAAAGCGAACGGCCGCCGCTTGTTGCAGTCCTGGTGTTATATGGCTATAGGTATCGAGGGTTATCTGTATGCTGGAGTGACCCAACCGCTCCTGGACTATCTTGGGGTGAACTCCCTGTTTAAGCATGATACTGGCATGGGTATGGCGGGCGTCATGTAACCTGATAGGCTTTAGCCCGGAACGGTGCGCCAGATTAAACCAGGCGTGGCTAACAGTATTGGGTAATAGTGGCTTACCGTCGTAGTGACTGAAGACCAGGTCATCATCGGTTAGAGATATCCCCAGCATAGCCCGCTCCAACGCCTTATCGCCAATGCTCTTTAGTGCCGATGGTTATAAAGTGGTGGTTATGCCGATGGTAACCGATAAGGCACAAAAAGAGGCAAAGGCAAAAGCTACCGAGCAAGCTACCGCAGAAGCCAAGCCAACCGAGCCAGAGCCAGTTACCGAGCCAGAAGTGGTAACCGAAGCCGAAGCAAAGCCCAAGCGTAGCCGAAAGAGAGAAAAAGTAGCCGTAGCCTAGAACGCTTGACCAAAAAGACAATCAAGGCAAAGTAGCCTCTGATGATAAGGGGGTTACTTTGCCTTTTTGTGTCCATAGAAGGGGGTAGTCTGTGACGGACTACCCCCTCTTTTTATTCCCAATAAGACCTAATATTCCTTATACACAATAAGCAGTAAGCCCGGAAAGGGGCTAGATTTTGATTATAGGGGCTCTCCCAATTAGTCTGGGAGAGCCCCTCTTTTTTGTCTATCGGATTGCACTATTCAAGCGATTGTTGCTCTTATGGTGAGTAATACAGTTGCTTGCTGACTTTATCTGACTATTGACATTATCAAAGAATATGTTCTATCGTTCATTGTAAAACCGATTCGAAAAGATATGATGAAAAACATAGATACAAGGGTCAGCATTTACAAGAAAGCGCTTGAGGTATCCTGGCTGGCGGCTATCTTTTTAATCCCTCTCTTCTTTAATCCTCTAAGTCATTATGCTTTCTATTTAAATAAGGCGTTGCTGTTTCAGTTTCTCGTTTTCGTTATGCTGGCATTTACCATTGCTGACTGGATATACAGTAAATCCAGTCTTCATCGGATAAGTTGGAAACAGATTGTCGGCAACCCACTCCAGTTATCTATATTGGTATTTGGTCTGCTGGCAATTATAGCTACCGTAGCTTCAATCACCCCAGCGATAAGCTTCTGGGGAAGCTTGAACAGGGTGGAGGGGTTGCTTACTTTACTCTGTTGGATACTGTTTTTCCTGATTTTGGCACACAATCTTCGTCATAGAGAGCAGCTTTTCCGAGCTATATACACACTGCTGTTGTCATCAGCCGTGGTGTCTATTTTGGGCATCCTGGAGTATTACTTCCCAGAGGCTATGTATCATCTCTTCCATACTGCTCTTGGTGGTAGGTCGTCTTCTACCACAGGTAATGTCCTTTCGCTCAGCGCTTTCTTGGCTATGGTGATACCGCTAACCCTAGCTTTCATAGTAAGGTCCTGGAATCAGATAAAAGAAGGCAGGAACAATTTAATTCTGGCTGCCTTAATCGTTTTACTGGTTTTACAATTCTGGTGCCTCTGGCTGGCGCAGTATTCAGTTACTATTTTACTATTTATTATTGCTCCGATTATTTTTATAACCCTGCTGGGGATAGTCAAGCGAAAAAAGATTTTTCTTAGCCTTGGTCTAACGTGCCTGCTTGCCTTGGGAATAATAGCTACCTTGATTGTGATTCCGATGCTACTTCCAGGTGCCGCTACTAAAAAATCGGATGTTGCAGATTCAAGTGCTATTATTACCCCTGAAGAACTGGGACTGATTACAATTAGGGAGGGTAGAATACAATATTGGCGTAGTGCTATTGATATCATCTTAAAAACGCCGGAAGTCCCGTTTTCAAATGACAGCCTAAACCCCATCAGAGCCTTTATCGGTTACGGACCGGAGACATTTATTATCACCTTTCAGAGTGTCTTCCCCGAGGAACTGAAGAGCAGCTATACCTCAGTTTCCAGTCTCATAGACCGCCCTCACAATCACTACCTATATCTGGCTACCACAATAGGCTTACTCGGCTTGGCCAGCTTTATAGCCATTCTGGTACTCTTTTTTTACCTTTCATGGCGTTACCTCCGCAGCGCAAAGCTGGAGATTGATAGATTGCTGTTGATTGCCATTGTGGCTGGTATGGTTCAATATATGGCTGATAGTCTTTTCAACCCGTCCACGCTGTCAGCGGAGCTTGTCTTCTGGCTAATGCTGGCGTTGGTGCCGATCATGGGCAGGCTGGTCTCAAGCAATAGTTCAATTCAGGATGAGGTGGGACAACAGCCTGTAAAGGTGAGGGAAATAATACCCTCCTCTGCCAGAGCAAGAACTTTTATGTCTATATTCTGTCTTGTTTTATTAGTAGCCAGTGGTATTATGCTTACTATTGGACCGTTCCGGGCTGATATGGAATTGCAAAGAGGGCTAAAGCTCCAGGCAGAACGCAGTCCGGAGGCTGTTTTTGCCTTTAGCAGAGCGACGGAAATACAACCAGGGCGGGCAGCCTATTGGGGCAGTCTGGCAGGTTATGCTTATGAAATAGCCTTGTATACCGGCAAGGAGTCCATAAAGACAGACCTTCTGACCTACAGTACCTATGCCTATGAAAAGGCAATAGAGATGGAGCCCTATATTTCATACTGGTACCTCTTCCTGGCTGATGAATATACGTATTGGGCACAGATAGGGGCTAACGATAAGTGGTCGGATGCCTTATCTCTATATGATAAGGGATTGCAACTATTCCCTGATAATGCCGTTATATTAAATAAGTGGTCGCTGGCATTAATCATTAAAGGAGATTTTAGTGAGGCGCGGACCAAGCTTGAGTATGCGGCATCAGTTGACCCTGATTGGGTAGAAACCTCCTTCTTATCGGGTCTGCTGTTAGCTGAGGAGGGAAAAGATAACGAAGCAACCCAGGAGATAATCACGACAATACAGGAGAGGCCGAGTAACCTCAGCTACTTCGATTACTTGTGCTACAACCTTATCGTGTACGATATGGTTTACCCATTGGGGAATGTTCTAGAAAGCTATACACAAGAAATACCTAGCGAATGGATCCCTCACGCCATGCTTGGTATCACTGACTTCTATAGCGTTGGCCTAGACGAGAGCATTGACGAATTCAATACGGCTATGTCATTGGTTCCAGATGAAGATGCTGGGGTCATTTTCAGGGTAATCTTAGGACTTTCTGACCTGAGTCCGAACTTTAAGATGCTACTTCCTGATGTAGCTAATGAGTGGCGGGACAAATTAGCCCAGAGTCCAGATAGGGATATATTACTGCCTTTACTTGATGAATTGATAGATACATCAGACTAGGGTGGCATGCCCTCGCTTTTTACCTCAGGGATTTAGTTTTTTCCAGCGCTGTTCCTTCAACAATATAAACCACTGCCTTAGAGCTTGTCGTCACCCCAGTTATGCCATCTACTTGCCCACCATCCTTCTTCAGAGCGCAATCTCTTCGGGCTACCTTTGAAGTGATATATAACCGTGAAAGCTTGCCTGGAACACTATATAATTGGCAATGCATATAAAGCTAGATGCTCAGGATGAGAGTTAGGAAAGAGGTTCTGCGTTAGTAGAACTAACTACATAGACATATGACATTTATAGACAATAATATTGACAACAGTCCAATCTTCTTTTATAATTATGAAATACAGGAGCTAAATACCTACCTGATGTAGCAGGAGAGATAAGGTATAAACAAGGATGCGAGTTGCCTGCTTTGGTTTTGGTTTTATTGACTATACTATTCAGCTAACTAATGCTCTAGCGGAGAAGGATATAGATGCCCTTCTACTACTGCCTGATGAGCATTTGAGGGAGCATATTGGAGATATTGGGGAGCGAGTCAGGAAGTATATCTATCATCAACCGCGGTTTTATTCTCCGACAAACATACTTCTAATCTTAAAGATGTTAAAGCAGTTACGCACCTTCAAACCAGATATTATTCATCTTCAAGGAGGACATTTGTTTTTCTCCTTGTTGTTACCCTGTTTAAGGGGAAAAGGGCATCACCTGGTAAGCACCCTTCATGATGTTAGACCCCATCTGGGAGAAAACTATCTGAGAACCAGACTACTTCTATTTTTAACGAGAAAGTATTCAGAGCGCATTTTCGTTCACGGAAGTCAGATAAAAGGGTTACTCAAGGAAAGCTACCCAGCCGACAGAATCCATGTCATACCCATCGGTGAGCACAATGTAGCCCCACTAAAGAAATATGAAAAGGGGTTAAAAGAAGAGGGAAACATAATCCTTTTCTTCGGCAGGATATATCAGTATAAGGGGCTGGAATATCTGATTCGGGCAGAGCCATTGATTACCAAGGAAGTACCGGGGGCAAAAATAGTCATCGCCGGCAGGGGGGAGAACTTTGAAAAGTACCGGCGGCTGATGGTAAATAGGGAAAATTTCGTCGTTCACAATCACTACATTGACCATAAACAGGCAGCTGAGCTGTTTGAAAGGTGCTCTCTGGTAGCATTACCCTATATTGAGGCGTCTCAGAGCGGGGTTGTCCCGGTAGCCTATGCCTTTAAAAAACCGGCGGTGGTAACCGACGTGGGTAGTTTGTCTGAAGTGGTGGACAACGGGAAAACCGGCTACATCGTGCCGGCAGGAGATGAAATGGCACTGGCATATGTAATAGTCAGGTTGCTTAAGGACGATGCTTTAAGGAAAGAGATGGGTGAAAACGGATACCGCAAGCTAAAGAGAGACTTATCATGGGATAAGATTGCGGAAAAGACCGTTCAGGTCTATCAGGAAGTTATGGCCGGAAAAGGGTAAAGCAGGTGCACTATTATGAGAAATCCCCTACAGATAAACGATTGGGAAATTAACAGATTCTTAGCTTTGACGATAACCGCCCATGTGTCAATAATGGCGGTAACCGGGCTCTATCTTAGCGGCTTTGATATCCCAGCTATCAGGGAGAGCGTTGGATTTATTTACCTTACCTTCATTCCCGGCTTTATCATTCTTCGTCTGCTAAAGATACACAGGTTAAGCCTGGTTGAGAACATTCTCTATGCCGTTGGCTTGAGCATCATCTTTCTGATGATGGTCGGCTTTATCGTTAATGCTGTTTACCCCGCCTTTGGCCTGTTATATCCACTGGCAACACCTCCTTTAATTACCACCACGGTTGCCATTCTGGCTGTGTTAACCATCGTGAGCTACTACCGCGATAGAGACTTCGCCGAGCCATCATGCCTGAAAGCAAGCAATATCCTCTCGCCCCCGGCATTGTTTCTATTGTTGCTTCCACTGCTGAGTGTTATCGGAGTTCTTTTTGTTAATTATTACCAGTCCAATATTATCCTAATGATATTAATCGCCCTGGTAGCCCTGACCGCAGTTTTGGTCGCCTTTGGGCGCTTCATCCCGGAAGAGTTATATCCCCTGGCGGCGTTTTCAGTTGCCCTCTCCCTCTTCTATCACCTCTCGCTAATATCACCCTACCTTACAGGAACTGACATAAAGGTTGAGTATTACACCTACCAGCTGACAAACCTAAATCTATACTGGGATACAACAATCCCCTATCAGAGTAACAGTGTTTTAAGCTGTACCATACTGCCGATGATGTATTCCTCTATGGCTGGTATTGAAGGGGCGTGGGTATTTAAGGCTATCTATCCCTTCCTCTTCGCTCTGGCGATGCTTGGTTTGTACCATGTGTATCGAGAGCAGAGCGATAAGAAAATCGCCTTTTTGGCCCTCTTTTTCCTGGTGTCTCTCAGCGGTATCTATACCCAGATACTGTCAATAGCCAAACAGGAGATTGCAGTATTTTTCCTCGTCCTGATGGTAATACTGATTATTGCCCGCCGCTTAAATACGGCTAGTAACCGTTTTCTGTTTATTCTTTTTGCGCTAGGACTGGTTACCTCACACTATGGGACGTCTTACCTATTTATAATATTCTTATTGGTTGCCTTTGTAGCTACCTCCTTTATCCCGTGGCTTAAAGGTAGGAGTGTCGCCTTCACCTTTGGCTCTATCCTGTTGTTTGTAGTACTGGCGTTGAGCTGGTATATGTATGCCGTACACTTAAGTACCTTCGAGGCTCTGGTCAATACCGGAGGCCACATCTATAGCAACCTTGCCAGTCTTTTCAATCCGGCAGAGTATGAGGTAATGGCAGTTGTACCTATGGAGACAAGCCTCCCAATACGCCAGGTAGCAAGAGTCATCTATGCCATAATGCCCATCTTCATCGGAGTGGGAGTTCTTAAACTGCTCATAATGCTGGCAAGGCGCCGCCCGGTAAGTTTTTGTAGTGAATATATCTCATTTTCTCTGCTTAGCTTTATCATAGTGGCAACCAGTGTCTTGGTTCCGTGGACCACGGGAATGAACTTTGGCCGATGGTACTTCCTAATGACCCTATTCCTAGCCCCGTTTGCCATTATCGGTGGTATCATAATTATCGGTGGGTTAGCGAAACTATTCAGACTCAGTTCTTCCTATGCTGTTAATATGGTCAAGCTCATTGGTTCGTTTATTCTAATATCGTATTTCCTTTTCAATATTGGCTTTATCTATGAGCTTGCCAATGAAGACCCAAACTCGATCTCTTTAAGTCAGGAGAAGATTGCGCAGTACGGGAATGAGACCCGCCTGGGATCCTTTTATTCTACAATCATTCCCGAGCAGGAGGTTTATTCTACCAGATGGCTTTCTCAATACGGGGATAGCCAGGTAAAGATATATGCTGATATAATCCGCAGGGGCCAGGTGCTTCCCGCTTATGGGCTACTGCATGAGGAGGACTCTTTCAAATATTCCCTATCCGACGAATATCAGCCCGGGGATGATTATGTCTATCTGGGATACCTCAATGTTCGCTATGGCTTAGCCCCGGAGGTTTTGCTCGCCGGAAATATGTGGCATATCTCTGAAATCTATCCATCACTAAGCAGCAAGAACAAAATATATACCAACGGGGGCAGCGAAATACTGAGATGAGTTTATCTAAGGGCAATATATCAATAACAGCAAAGGTAGGTTTGAAAAATGCTGAGGTATAATCTGCATCGGGTCTGCCAAGCTCTAAAAGGCAAAAAGACTGATATGTCGGGCATAATCCTGCATAGGGGGGAAAGGGGGGCCTGGGATAGCTACTTCATACTTGACCCCTGTGTTCTTAAACTTGGGGACAGGTATTATATGTGGTATACCGGCTATGATGGTAGAAATCTCAGAATCGGATTAGCCACCGGCAGTAATGGCAAGAACTGGAATAAAAATACTAAGAACCCGCTACTTGAGTTAGGGGCTTCTGATTCCTGGGAGGGCACCCATATATATAATCCGTGTGTCGTTAAGGTCGAGGATAAGCTTTATATGTGGTATGCCGGCGCCAGAGTTTTGAAGAAAGGGGGGTGGTATGTCAGCATTGGTCTGGCAACGAGCAGCGGCGATGGCATAAGCTGGAAAAAGTCCCCGGCTAACCCGGTGCTGTCCCCTGAAGAGGGCTGGGAGTCGCACAGTATTTTCGGCCCCTGCGTTCTTGAGGTTGATGGCAGATACCAGATGTGGTATGCCGCAGGTGAGATACCCCGGGGCATCGGTCTGGCTACCTCTTATGATTGTCAAAGCTGGGTCAAACATGACTCCAATCCAATATTAAAAGGTATCCCCGGCACATGGGAGAACGACGGTATGGACAGGCCCTGCGTTATCAAGAAAGACAGTATGTACTATATGTATTACTCCGGAATTAATGGTCTCAATACCCGTATTGGCTTGGCTACCTCAAAAGACGGTAAGAACTGGCATAAGTCTGAGACCAATCCGGTCCTTGACCTGGACAAAAATGCCTGGGATGATACCTATGCCGCCGACTGCTGGGTGATGAAGATGGGCAATGAATACTATATGTGGTATCGAGGGCACGATGGCAAATACAGTCACCTTGGACTGGCTACTTCAGCCAACGGGGTAAGCTGGAGGAAAATGAAATCATGAAAGGCTGGTTCAGCCGCTACTTACCGACGGTACTGGCTCTCTCCTTTGATGAGTACCAGCGCTACAAATTTGTCTCCGAGCTTATCGCCAAGCTAGAAAGCCAGACTATCCTGGATGTGGGCGGAGGTGCTGGTGTCATAAGGCGCTTCCTGAAGGATAAGGAGATAATAGTCCTTGATGTAAAACGGGGTGATGTTATCGGCGATGGCACCAAGCTGCCCTTCCAGGATGGCTCCTTTGATGGTGTTATCAGTGTAGATACCCTACAGTATATTCCCGGCGATGAGCGTGGAATGTTCTTATCCGAACTAATCAGGGCAGCCAGAAATTATATCATTATTACTTCACCGATTGCTGAGCCAGCGATGCTAAAGGCGGAGGAGGAGTGTAATAAATTTTACCGTAAGCTATATGGAGAGGATTATCTCTGGCTGAGACCCGGCGTCTCTCAAGGACTACCTGAATTCAAGCAGATAGCAGAGTATCTCAATAGACACAAGTATGATGTTTATGATAACGGCTCGTTATGTTTATGGGTGAAGATGCTGAAATGGCATTTCCTAGCCGGGCGTTCGGTGATACTTTATCCTCTTAGCCTGATTACCAATGCCCTCCATAACGTGATACTATACAGGCTAACCAAACATCAAACACCAAGTGTACGCAAGGTCGTTCTGGTCAGACTTGAAGGAGGATAGAATAATGGACATCAAAGAATATGTAAAGGGTAAAAACATTCTCATCACCGGAGGCACCGGCAGCTTTGGGCATCAAATTGTTTGCCAGATGGTTAATTTCCATCCAAGCCGTATCGTAGTCTTCAGCCGAGATGAGAAGAAACAATACGATATGGCAAATGAATTTGAGGACTACAACCGGTTGCTAGAATTTATTGTCGGCGATGTGCGGGATTATGCACGGGTTTATGAGTCAATGAAAAAAATAGACCTTGTATACCATGCAGCAGCATTGAAGCAAGTCCCAAACTGTGAGTCCCATCCCCTTGAAGCAGTAAAGACCAATGTTCTCGGCGCCGACAATGTGAGAAGAGCAGCAATAGAGAACAAGGTTGAAGCGGTAGTCACCATAAGCACCGATAAAGCAGTAAAACCGGTTAATGTAATGGGTATGACCAAGGCTGTACAGGAAAGGATAATGCTTAACCCCGATAGCCATAAATGGGGGACAAAGTTCATTTGCGTCCGCTATGGCAATGTGCTTGGTAGCCGAGGCAGCGTAATCCCTTACTTTAAGCAGCGAATAGAAGAAGGCAAATTTTTACCCATTACGCATTCTAAAATGACAAGATTCATCTTGACTCTGAGGGAGGCGGTTGACCTGGTATTTGAAGCTACGATTCAGGGTAAAGGTGGAGAACTTTTTGTCAGGAAGATGCCAGCCTGCTACATAACAGACTTGGCCAAGGCGATGGCTAAGACGATGACAGGTAGGGATGATTATCCAATAAAAGAGGTCGGCATCAGACAGGGTGAGAAGATTGATGAGGTTTTAGTTTCGGAAGAGGAGATGCTCAGGGCAGTTGAGATGGAAACATATTTTATTATCCGTCCTCATGGTGTTACAGAAAAGGCTTCGTTGGCTGGAGAGATTAAGGAATACACCTCCAATAACGCCCGGATGCTTAACCAAGCTGAACTCATCTCTCTATTGAGGAAAGAAAAGCTGGTATAAAGGCTGAATCACCCAGAAAGGGGGAGTACCGATGACAGTGCTAATTACTGGGGGGTCGGGTAAGCTCGGCAGCCAGCTTAAGAAGGTTTACCCAGGGTCACTGGCTCACAGCCGTCGGGAAATGGATTTAACCAATGCAAAGACTATTTATGACTACATATCAAAACATAAGCCGGATATGGTGATACATACTGCAGCCTTAACCGGCATCAGGGAGTGCGAGGAAGATAAGGAATTAGCCTGGAAAACCAATGTGCTGGGAGCCGGAGCTTTAGTAGATGCCTGTCTGACTCTTAATAATGACTGCTACTTTATCTATATCTCCACTGCCTGCGTCTTTTATGGCGACAGAGGTAACTATGCCGAAGATGACATACCCTACCCCAAAAACTTCTATAGCTTAAGCAAACTGCTCGGCGAGTTTGCCATCAGCCATTACCCTCAGGCTAACCGTCTTATTGTCAGAACCAACTTCGCTGCCAGGGAGAAATGGCCTTATGCCAAGGCTTTCACCGACAGGTGGGGGACTTATCTATTTGCTGATGATTTAGCAATGGCTATCAAAAAAATAGCTGACCAGAGGTTAACCGGAGTGGTTCACATCTGCGGCAAGGAAAAATTAAGCGTCTTTGAACTGGCAAAGATAACCACGCCAGATATACAGCCGATGACCCTAGTTGAATATTCCGGGCCACCGCTGACCCAGGACATGAGCCTGATAAGCAAGAGAGTTCAGCCTTTTGAACTGAGACGAGTAGTATAATGGATTACCCCAAGGTATTCATCAACATACTGAACTGGAATGAAAAAGAGGTATTAAAAGAATGCCTCAAGTCCATAGAGGGGCTGGACTACCCCAACTATGAGGTGGTGGTGGTGGACAATGGCTCAACAGATGGCTCCCAGGCAGAAATGACTAGGAATTTTCCTCACTTTCAACTGGTTAAAAACAGCCATAATGTCGGCGTTGCTGAAGGGCAGAATATCGGTGCCAGGTATGCCCTAGAGAGGGGTATGGATTATATGCTGGTGCTGAATAATGACACCACTCTTGACAAAAATATGCTGAGGGAGATGGTCAGGATTGCTGAGGGCAATCCTGAAATTGGCATCGTGGTACCCCTGACCTATTCCGCCGACAAGCCGGATGAAATCCAGTCAGCCGGTGGCATGATAGACTGGAACAAGGGAAAATGCTATCACCTCCAGTCTGCTGATACTGGTGTTGACACGCTAGAGATTGACTACCTCGGTTCGGCGTTAATCAAGAAGCAGGTGATAGATAAAATCGGCCTCTATGATTCCAGGTACTTCGCCTACTGGGAAGACACAGATTACTGCACCCGTGCCAGAAGGGCTGGCTTCAAGATAGTCTGCGCCCTAAAAGCAAGGCTGTGGCATAAGGGCACCTATTCCATTAAGAAAATGAGCGGTTTCTATGAATACTATGCCACCAGAAACCGGTTCTGGTTTATGAAAAAATATGCCACACCGAGGCAATTTGCCTCCTTCATCCTCTGGTTTTTCGGCTTTGAGCTGTGGCTTAGAAGTGGCGTACTGCTGATACTACGCCGAAAGCCCGGGGTCTGTCTCTCCCTGTACCGAGGGGTAAGGGACGAGCTACTGGGGAGGCCTGATAAATCTTATGACTTTGATGCCTAGTCAGAGGAGGTTATTAATGAAGCAAGAATATTTAGACGGCTTAGAACGTCTCTGTAAGGTTCTTCTCGACCCAAATCTAACCCAGGAGATGCCACCTCTGTTTTTTGATTACTTCGGTCAGGCTGTGACAACAAGAGAGGAAATAAAAGGCTACTTTGATGACACCGCAACAATATTGAGGCTGCTGAATCTACCGGATATTGAGAAAAAGGAGTTTTTGGACATTGGCTGTGGCTTTGGTTTGAGGTCAATCTGTATCTCCCTGTTAGGTTGTAAGAGCTGCTTCGGTGTTGATATTTCAAGCGATATGCTCTCTGGCTTTAAAACGCTACTAAAGAAACTTCCCGATCTAAATATAACGATAAGAAACGAAGACTTCCTGCTTGGCGATTACCAACCAAACTCGTTTGATGTAGTAATCCTTCATGAAGCAATCTCTCACATCCGAGATACTAACCTCTTGCTGGATAAAGTAAAAGAGGTGCTGAGACCTTCAGGAGTATTATACATTAGTGATGGTAATAATGACCTCTTCTTTATCAGGAGGCGCGGTCTGAGGAAAAGATGGCAGAAGTCTGAGTATGGACCTATCGATGAGTATATGGCTCATCATGGTCGTCAGGTCGACCGCCTGCCTTTTTTCCAGGCTAGGATGGAAATCATTAGCCAATCCTATCCTGAGCTAGACCAAAATACATTAAAAACCATCGCCCAAAAAACGCAGGGGATGTGGGGTGAACAGATAACCAGAGCTACCAAGAACTTCCTGGAAACGGGTAAGATTGAAGAGCAGATTTTCTTTCCCTACCGAAATCCGTACACTGGGGAGTTCTCTGAACTCAGCTTTAACCCCTTCACCCTGGTTAAGAGACTTGAGAGGAGGGATTTTCGTTGCAGATTTGTCCCTCCGTGTTGGGCTTATCTTGGAGCCAGAAGCCACAAGCCCTGGAAAATTATAGCTGCCAAGATACTGTCACCTATTCTAAAAAGCTCACCGGGGTTCGTAATCCCCATCCTGAGTCCATCATTTGACATTGTAGCCACCAAGATTAAAGAGAGTTAGTATGGCTGACAAAGAACTACTATGTCCTTGCGGCTCAAAAGACTATACCACCCTATTTAAGGGGACGTGGTCAATAAGGGTGGAGCACCCCTTTGATTTCCAGATATTGAGGTGTGCTAGTTGTGGTCTGGCTCGCACCTACCCCGTTCCCTACGATGGCAATATCACCACCTATGAATCGCCAGAGTGGGCTACTGATGCCATTGAGAATGAAACCGTAAGCAACCGGTATATTTACCGCTCAATCTCCTCCGAGATGCTGAAAGAGATTGAAAGGGAGAAAGATGGTGACAGACTATTAGACATTGGCTGCGGCGTTGGTAACCTGCTTGACCTAGCAAGAAGTAACAGTTGGGATACCTATGGGGTTGAGCTTTCTCAGGCACACTGCAAGTACGCTGAGAGCATCGGGTTGAAGGTGGCAAATTCCACCCTGAATGACGCCGGTTTCAAGGACGGCTTTTTTGATGCTATCTCAATGGTTCACCTCCTTGAGCATATCCCGCAGCCACTTGAGCTTCTTAAAGAAGCAAGGCGAATATTGAAGCCGGATGGTATTCTGGTTATTGACACACCGGATATCAGCACTCTTACCGCCCGGTTTCAGAAGGAGCGTTGTACATCCCTTGACCCCGATTGCCACATCTGGCAGTTCACCCCTAAAACGCTTAAATGTCTGCTAGTAAGGGCTGGTTTCACACCAAAAAGGATGGTAAGACACAGCCGCGGCTGGCGCTACTGGAAGTCTCTGTTTCTCCTAAACGACTCTGAGACAGGAACATCACGAGTTAGGAGCAGCTTTCGTATTTTATTAATGGTCTACGGCTTTTTTAACCGTTGCTCTCGTGGGCTGCTGGGAAGGGTAACCATCGCTGTTATCAAGAGGGTATCATGCCCCCTTTTCCGGACGGGTATCTGTGGCGACAGTGTTTGCATTATCGCCAGGAAAGCTAATAATTTGGAAGGTTAAATGAGCAAGAAAAGACTAATTATAGCCTTGTGTGATTCAAGCCGGGTTTTCAATGCCCCTAAAGTTGACCTTGTTAATCGGGCGTTTAATGCGGATTTTTCACTAAGGGTTGTCCGACCGATAAGGAAGCTTCTGGCTGACAATGCCGTGACTATAATCAGCCTGGACTCGGTAACCTCCGCTAAACTGGTGAAAGCAGGTCTTGCCTTCAAGCCCTTTGAGGAGTACAGAACCCCCGGCATGATGAGCAAGGCACGTGAGAGTGCGATACATCTGATAAGGCAGAGCCAAGCATTGATAAGCCAGGAGGCGCTTTACTACGATGGCATCTTCCTGCTGGATTTGATTGAGCTCTATCTCTATGACAGACTGAGTAAACTTATATTTAATATTGAGCTAACAAGTGAAATTATCAAGGCTGATAAGCCAGATATGTTAGTGGTAAGCGATAGCGGCAGCCTTGCTGGCAAGGCTGCACTGAAGGTGGCTGGGCAGTTGGGGATAGCCTCCTCCGGTTTTTCAACGCCGCTGCTGCACCTCAAGCATTTTTTTGAAAAGAGATTGAAGATTTATCTCGTCAGGCTTTATGAGGGCAAGGAATTCCCCAGAGTAACGACACTGCCACGAGTTAGCTATAAGCGGGAAGTAGTAGCACAAAAAAATAAGATATTAATGCTCTCTGACGAATTACGCCACGCCCCCCAGGTTATCCCCTGGGCAAAAGAGCTGGTGCAGAATGACAAGAATGAATTATTAATCATAGATATCAATCCCTGGCCTGCGGAATATGGTGAGCTGAACAGTTGCCTCAGGGTTCTCAGCCAGTATATGGATAACTCTCTGGAGATAAAGACCCGTCGGAAAGCGAAAGAGATACTATCAAGCTGGCATAGATTACAGGATGAGCCGTCACTAAAAGGGTCACTGACCTACGAAGGTATCTCCCTGTTTGATGCCTTCAAAGACACCATATCCTATGGTTTTAAATACTTATTTAACAAACTTATACGGTGCATTGAGGTCACCAGGCGGGTCATTGAGGTTGAGAAACCAGATGTTATCGTGGTGATGGACGAAAGAAGCCCCTTTGGCAGAGCAGTGGTGGCAACCTGCGATTTAATGGGTATCCCCTCCCTTGTCCTGCAACACGGCACCCATGATGACCAGCCATATTATAGCTCTACCTATGCCGCCAAGATGTCCGTTTACGGGGATTTCACCAGGAAGGTCCTAGTTCAGAGGGGAGTCAGCCCGGACAAAATAGTGCTCACCGGTGCCCCTCAGTGGGATGCGCTAATGACGGAGAAGGGCATCTCAAGGGAAGAGTTCTGCCGCCAGATGGGGCTTGATGAGAGTAAGGATATCATCCTGCTGACAACCGCTATAACCTTTGAACGTGATGTAGGTAAAAAAGTGGTAGCCGGGGTGATAGATGCAATGCGCCAGTTCCCACAGATGCAACTCTTAATCAGAGCCCACCCCAGCCAGAGCGAGCCCATCAGCCTATATCAGGACATCGCCAGTGAAATGGAGATAGGTGATGTAGTCATCTTTAAGAAACCACATGACTACGATTCAATAAGAGCCTGCGATATATTTATAACCCAGTATTCAACAGTAGCCATAGATGCCATCATCGCCGGCAAACCGGTAATAACCATCAACCTGACCGGTGAAACTGACCTTTTCCCCTATGCCGAAAGCGGCGCCGCCATCGGGGTATATAAGACCGAAGATATTGCCCCGGCAATAAGCAATATTCTTACTGATTCATCGGTTCAAAAAGCACTGGCAGAAGGTAGAAAGAGATTTATTGCCGAGCATCTATATAAAGCCGATGGCAAGGCGTCACAACGGGTTGCCCACTTAATAGAGAAGATGGCTGAGGAAAGGAGGGCGGCTTGCTTGCCAGAAAGATAGCCTTAACCTACTTTGGTCAGCTTCTCATCAGTGGCATTGGCTTTATTGCCCTCATATTCATCAGCCATTTTATGGGTCCCACTCCCTTGGGCATTGTTGCCTACAGCATGTCTTTTATCGGCATGTTTCACTTTATTACTGACCTTGGCTTTAATTCAGCTCACGTCAAGCGCCTCTCAGAGGGTAAAAATCCAGCCCTATGCAATGGCACCTTCCTGACAACTAAAATATCCCTGACTTTAGTTATGGTTGCCGCCGTGCTGATTGCCATTACCGTTACCGGCAACCAAGGACCATTACTGGAGCACCCTGAACAGCTCACCGTGGTCTATATCCTGCTTGCCTTTTTTGTTCTTCAGTCATTCGGCGAGAGCGCCCAGTATACCTTCCAGGCGGGCATGGAGAGCGCCAAGGAGCAGCTTCCTCAGGTATCCAGGGCGGTGGTACGGCTGGTAGCGGTGATTGTCATCGCTCTGGCGGGGTTGGGGGTAATTGCCCTGGCTACATCCTATGTTCTGGGAGGACTGGCGCTTGTTTTTTCCAGCCTGATACTCATCCGCCGCTACCCCTTGGCTAGACCAAGCTGGCAGTATTTTAAGAGCTACCTGAGCTTTGCCCTGCCGGTGGCTTTCTATTCGGTAATAGTCTCCATCAACCTCAATATAGATAAGCTCATGATTGGTAGTTTTTATAGTGTAGACGAAGTTGCTTTCTATTTCAGCGGCGAGCAATTAGTTCTGGTGATGGTAGCGCTATCAGCCTCAGTAGGTATATTGCTATTTCCCACCATATCAGCAATGCATGCCCGCAGCGATATGGCTGGCATCCGACTAATAACCAATATAAGCGAGAGATACCTTTCTATAATTATTACGCCCCTTATAGTACTATGCGCCATATTCGCCGAGCCGCTTATTGCCATCTTCTTTGGAAATGAATTCCTGCCCGCCGTTCCCATCTTCCGCCTGCTGCTTATTGTTACCTATTTATCCAGTATAAATATAGCCTATGCCCGGCAGATGGAAGGGACAAACCGTCCCGGCCTCGGCGTCAGGATAGCCTCTATAAATATCATACTCAATATAGTCTTGAATCTGATATTCATTCCCGACCAGTTGTTCGGTATCAGGCTGCTTGGCTTGGGGGCTATCGGGGCAGCGATAGCTACAGCAATATCTTTCGTGCCTGCCTTTATTTTAATGCGATACTACGCCTATAGAATAACAGGCACCCGCTCCAACTGGCGCATCCTGCTCCACCTCTTTACCGCCGGTGTAACTGGGTGTGCCGCCTATTTTACCAGTCTTGCCATCGCCAGTATCCAGTGGTACCATCTGATAGGCTTTGGTATAACCTTTTTGATTATCTATTTCGGTATTCTCTACCTGATGCGTGAGTTCACCAAGGAAGACCTTAGATACCTATTAGACCTGCTAAATCCCAGAAAAATGGGGGATTACGCCAAGTCTGAGCTTAAGGGAAATAATAAATAGCAAAAATAACCAGTTCTGAACATGGGCTTGCCATGTGTAAAGATAAAATATTATCAATCCTAGCTATTATACCAGCTCGCGGCGGCTCAAAACGGGTGCCGGGCAAGAACATAAGAAAGCTGGCGGGTAAGCCTCTTATTGCCTATACCATTGAGCAGGCATTTGCCTCAAAATATATCAACAGGGTGGTGGTCTCTACAGAGGATAAAAAAATTGGTGAAGTAGCTGCCCGATACCAGGCGGAGGTAATTAAAAGACCTGAAAAACTAGCCAGGGATGACACACCCTCGCTTGAGGTATTACAGCATACCCTTCGTCATCTGGAAGAAACAGAGGGTTACCTGCCTGAACTGGTGGTGCTGTTGCAGCCAACCTCGCCACTCAGGTTAGCAGATGATATTGATAGCGCCATTGAAAAGCTACTGAAAGCCGATTGTGATTCAGTGGTAAGCGTCTGCGAAGTAGGATGCCCGCTACACTGGATGTATACCCTAGTTGGGGACAGGCTCAGGCCAATCACCAATAGCAGGATAAAAAAACAACAGGATACCGAAAAGGTCTACCGCTTAAACGGAGCGGTATATGTTACCAGCGTGGGTGTTATAATGAGGCAAAACAGGATAATAGGCAGGGACACCAGAGCCTATATTATGCCCAGAGAAAGGTCTATAGATATTGACACCGAGCTTGACTTCAAGCTCGCCGAACTACTAATAAAAGAGGAGCATAGGTCACCCGAATGAAAAAAATCAGGCTAGGCGACAAATGGATAGGCGAAGGCGAAGCCTGCTTCATTATTGCCGAAGCCGGGGTTAACCATAACGGCGACCTTAAACTGGCTAAAAAGCTTATAGGTGTGGCTAAGGAAGCCGGTGCTGATGCAGTCAAGTTCCAGAGCTTTAAAGCCGAGGATGTGGTAACCAGAAATGCCGAAAAGGCTGGATACCAGAAAGAGAGCACCAGTACCGAAGAATCGCAGTACGAAATGATTAAAAAGCTAGGGCTTTCAGAAGCAGATTTTAAGGATTTATCTGACTATGCTATCGAGAAAGGGATAATTTTTCTCTCCTCACCCTTTGATAAAGAGAGTGCTGACTTACTGGAAACACTAGGAGTGCCAGCCTATAAAATCCCATCCGGAGAGATTACAAACCTTCCCCTGCTCAAACACATCGCCAGCAAGCAAAAGCCAATAATCCTGTCCACCGGCATGTCCACCATTGATGAGATAGACGAAGCTCTTAAAATTATCCGAGAAGAAGGCGTAAAAGAAATAGTCCTGCTGCACTGCGTCTCAAGTTACCCGGCAAAGCCGACAGATATGAATCTGAAGGTAATGGAGACCTTAAGAAGCGCTTTTGGGCTGCCTGTGGGCTTATCCGACCACACGCTTGGCATTACTATTCCGATAGCAGCGGTAGTAATGGGAGCATGCGTTATTGAGAAACACATTACACTGGACAAGAGCCTCCCCGGCCCCGACCACAGAATGTCTCTGGAACCGGGGGAACTGCAAGATATGATAAAAGCTATCAGGGATGCAGAAGTGGCTATTGGCGATGGGACAAAGAAGCTATCAGAGGATGAGGAGGAGAACAAGAAGGTCGTGCGGCGGAGTATAGTCGCCAGGGTAAACATCCCCGCCGGAGTAATCATTACCAAGGATATGCTGGATATTAAGCGACCGGGCACCGGGATTGAGGCAAGGTATCTGGATATGGTTACAGGTAAAAAGGCAAAGACAAGAATTTCAAAAGATGAACTTATAACCTGGCAAAAAATCAGTACGTAGCCCAATTCTTAAATTATTTATTTAGACATATGGCATTATTCAGCATTAATATTGACAAAAGTCTACTATATATTCATAATAGGGGGAAGAGGAAGGCTAAGGAATAATGAGGTACTGCACAAAGTGCGTAATGCCTGATACAAGACCCGGCTTGTATTTAGATGAAGAGGGTGTCTGCCAAGCGTGTAGAAATGCCGAAAGGAGAAAACATATTAACTGGAATGCCCGGTGGAAAGAACTGGAGGAGCTCTGTGACAAATACCGGGGCAGTGGTGGGGATTACTACGATTGCATAGTTACCGTCAGCGGTGGCAAAGATAGCCACTATCAGATATATGTTATGAAAGAACTAATGAAGATGAATCCCCTGCTGGTTAATGTCGCCAACCTCAGCTGGACGGAAACCGGCCGACACAACTTTGATAATATGAGTGAAGTGTTCGGTTGTGATACAATTTCACTCCACCTAAACAGGAAGCTAGCCAGGAAAATGATGCGTAAGGCGTTTGAGAAATTGGGCTCGCCAACCTGGTACTGGGACCGGGCGGTTTATGTCTTTCCAATAAGGATGGGCATCAATATGAAAATTCCCCTCATCGTCTACGGAGAAAATGTAAGTTATGAATACGGGGGGGTGCAGGAGCGGGAAACCTACAGCGCCAAAGACCAGATTAATAATGATGTGGTCAAAAGTGTTGACTGGGATTTCTGGCTGGATGAAGATATCACCATGAGAGACCTTAACAGCTGCATTTACCCAACTAAAGAAGAAATAGAAGCCGCTGGCTTAGAGCCGATATACTTAAGCTACTTCGTGCCGTGGGATGGTCACCACAATTATGAGCTCGCTAAAAAATACGGCTTTAAATCCCTCGGCGATACCGGCGAGTGGCAGAGGGAAGGTTGTGTGGAAGACTACGACCAGATAGATGCCATTGGCTATCTAGTTCACCCATGGCTAAAATACTACAAATTTGGACATAGAGGGGCTACTGATATATGCTCTCGCTGGGTCAGGAGCGGCAGAATTACCAGAGATGAAGCTATTAAACTGGTAAGGGAGCATGACCACAAGCTAGACCCATGGTCACTAAGGGATTTTTGTGAATTTACCGGCTATAGTGAGAAGGAGTTCTGGGAAATCGCCGAGAGGTTTAGAAATAAAGATATATGGGAAAAGGTTAATGGTGAATGGAGGCTCAAAACACCACTCACTTAAGCTGTAAGGGATTATTAGTATGAAAAAAATCGCCGTAGTTACCGGAACAAGGGCAGAGTATGGTATCCTCAGGCCGGTATTAAACGCCATAGTAGCCAGTCCGGAGCTGGAGCTTTGCCTGGTGGTTACCGGAATGCACCTATCCCATGAGTTCGGCTATACAGTTAAAGAGATAGAAGGCAATGGCTTTAAGATAGCTACCAGAGTGGATATGCTGCCTGATAGTGATACATTAGAGGCAATGGCGGAATCCATAGGGCGGGGTATTATCGGTATGGCTCAAACCTGGGAAAAACTGAAACCTTTTGCAACCCTGGTACTTGGGGACAGGGTGGAGCCGCTGGCGGCAGCTATCAGCAGCGCCTATATGAACATACCGGTGGCGCACATTCACGGCGGAGATAGCCCTAGGGGCGGGCTTGATGAGTACGCCCGCCATGCCATCACCAAATTCTCTCATATTCATTTCCCGGCGACTAAGAAGAGCGCTGAGAGAATCATAAAAATGGGAGAGGATGAGTGGCGGGTTCACATGATAGGCTCCCCGGCACTGGATGTCATCTTAAATGAACCGCTTATTCCTGCCGAGCAGATTGCCGAAAGGTTTGGTTTAGACATATCCCAGCCCTTACTTTTAGTAGTGCAACATCCCGTTACCACCCAGGTAGAAAAGGCAGCAGACCAAATGAGGGAGACTTTAGAGGCGATTGTGGGGATGGCTTACCCCATAATACTGATATATCCCAACTTGGATGCCGGCGGCAGGAGAATGATAGAGGTTATCAAGGAATACACAAAATATCCCTTTATTAAGAGCTTCAAGAGCCTGCCGCGCCCGGAGTACCTCAGTCTGATGAAAGCAGCCCGTGTTATGCTGGGCAACTCCAGCAGCGGCATTGTAGAAGCCCCCTCCTTCGCCCTGCCCTTTGTTAATATTGGCAGCCGCCAAGAGGGGAGAGAGCGAGGGAAGAACGTAATTGATGTGGGGCATAATAAGCGGGAAATAGTGAAAGCGGTGGAGAAGGCACTCACCGATAAAGAGTTTCTGAGTGAGGTTAAAAAGTGCCAAAGCCCCTACGGGGATGGCAAAGCTAGCCAGAGGATTGTTGAAATCCTGAGTAATGTGGAAATTACACCCCAATTGCTCCAGAAGAAGATTAGTTACTAATTTAGAGGGTAGAGAATGAAAAATAGATTCCAAGACTGGAAATATCCAGAATTTGACAGCACAGGAATGACAGAATGGAACTGGATATGTCAACATCATGACAATTTGAAGCTAGGGGGAAACACGGACATCGGGGCATTTACCTACATAAATGCGAAATACGGGGTTGAAATACAGGATAATGTTCAAATCGGTTCACATTGTGCTATATACTCTTGGTCTACCATTGATGATAAAAAGGGCAAGGTGACGATAGGAAAGGATACTAGAATAGGCAGCCACAGCGTGATAATGCCTGGGGTGACTATTGGGCAAAGTGTTATTGTCGGAGCATTCAGTTTTGTTACGGAGGATATCCCGGATAACGCGGTATCTCTGGGTATACCAGCGAAGGTTATCAAGTATAGGGAAGTAGAATAGTCAAAAATGAACTATAAGATTCCGCTATTCAAGATATACTGGGATAAAAAGGATATAAAGATGGTGACCAACACCATCCGCAGGGGAATGCACTGGGCAATTGGACCTAATATTGATAGGTTTGAGGAAATACTTGCCGAATATATGGGCAAGAGATACGCTGTTGCTTTTAACTCGGGAACCTCGGCATTGCATGCTGCCATGCTGGCTTATGGCATCGGAGAGGGAGATGAGGTTATCGTCCCCTCTTTTACCTTTATCGCCACCGCCAATGCCCCCCTTTTTGTCGGCGCTAGGCCGGTGTTTGCCGATATTGAGAAAACAACCTACGGGCTTGCCCCCTGGGATGTAAGGCAAAAAATCACTCCCAGAACAAGGGCTATCATCCCCGTCCACTACGGCGGCTGTCCCTGTTTAGTAAATGAACTGGTAAAAATTGCCAGGGAGAACAATCTATTTCTTATTGAAGACGCCGCTGAAGCCTTGGGGGCGGCGGTTAATGGCAAAAAGGCAGGTAGCTTCGGCGATTGTGCTATACTTAGCTTCTGTGCCAACAAGGTAATCACCACCGGTGAGGGGGGGGCCATAGTTACCGATTCTCAGGAGATGGTTGATAAGCTCAGGCTGATAAGGTCACACGGACGGCTGGAGGATACCAGTTACTTCATGTCAACAGCCTACGAGGACTATGTCAGTCTGGGATATAATTTCCGTATGTCGGATATCACCGCCGCCTTGGGTACTGCCCAGCTTGAAAAAGCCGACAAAATAATCAATATGCGGCGCTGGAATGCTGATATGATGTCGGCAAGGCTATCACGAGTTACCGGAATAGAAATACCCCAACCACCAGATAACTTTTTCCACGTATATCAACTATATACTATAAGGGTAAAAGAGGGACAGGAAAAACGGGATGCTTTAGAGGCATATCTTGCTGAAAAGGGAATCATGACCAAGGTATATTTTTCTCCCGTCCACCTTACCCTTTTTTATAAAAATAGCTTGGGATATAATCTAGAATTACCGGTTACCGAAAAGGTAGCCAGCCAGGTATTAACACTACCGATGTATCCCGGGTTGAAAGAATATGAGATAGAATACATCACAGATGAAATCTCAGCCTTCTTTGGCTATGAAAGCAAACAAAAGGGGAGATAAATGGCAGATATATTCTACAATAAAAGCATACTGGTTACCGGTGGCACCGGTTCCATCGGCAGTGAAATAGTACGTAATGTCTTGCAGCATAAGCCCAGGGTAGTCAGGATTTTCAGCAATGATGAAGACGGACAGTTCAAACTGGAGCAGGAACTGCAGAATTACGATAACTTAAGGTTTCTTATAGGTGATATCAGGGACAGGGAGCGCCTCAAGCGAGCCACCGAGGACATAGATTTCGTTTTCCATGCGGCGGCTCTCAAGCATGTTCCCCTGTGTGAATACAACCCCTTTGAGGCAGTAAAAACAAATGTTGTCGGCACCCAGAACGTAATTGAGGCGGCTATGGATGAGGAGATAGATAAGCTGATAACCATCAGCACCGATAAGGCGGTTAATCCCATCAGTGTTATGGGCGCCACTAAACTGCTGGAAGAACGGTTGACAATCTCGGCTAACTACTATAAGGGCGACCGCAAGACAGCCTTTTCCTGTGTCCGGTTTGGCAACGTGCTGGATTCAAGGGGTTCGGTAATCCCTCTCTTTGAGGAGCAAATTAAGAAGGGAGCACCAGTTACCATCACCGACCCCAATATGACCAGATTTATAATGAGTATACCCAAGGCGGTTGAGCTAGTCTTTAAGGCTGCCGAAATGGCTCAGGGGGGAGAGGTTTTTATTTTCAAGATGCCGGCGGTGCGAGTCGGCGACCTAGCAGAGGTGATGATTGAAAAACTAGCATTGGTTTACGGGTATGCCCCCAAAGACATTGTAATAAGCATAACCGGCAAGAGGCCGGGCGAAAAACAAAATGAGAAGCTGATGACGCGGGAAGAGTCGGAGAAGGCTCGTGAGACAGAGGACATGTTTATAGTGTTACCTGATGAGGGTACCGCAGATTACCCCAGGGCAAAACGTCTGCCAATGGCTAGGAGCTATTCGTCAAAGGATGAAAAACTGCTCACCAAACAAGAACTTAGGGCATTGTTGGCCAGCCTGAAAAGCTAAAGATGCGTCTTTTTATACCAATCAATATATCCCCTGAGACCTTCTTTGATGCCAACACTGGGTTCCCATCCCAGCTTTTCCTTTGCTTTGCTCCTATCGGCCACAATATTCATAACCTCATTTTTACGCCGCTGGTTCTGGTAGTATACAGTAACATCCCCCCAGATACTGACTACCTCCCCCACGATTTCAGCCACGCTATAACTGGCACCGGAGCCGATATTAAAGGTGTCAAAGCCCTCACCTTTATATTCGCCAGCTTTAATAAAGGCTTTAACCACATCCCGAATATGGAGGAAATCCCTTCTCGGTTCCGGGTCCATCAATTCCACCCGTCCACTTTCCAGCTGCTTCAAAATAGTGGGTATCAGAAAACCCTCATTCTGCCCCTCCCCATAAACATTAAATAGCCTGAGGATGCAGCATTCCAGACCGTAGTCCTGGTAGTAGGCACGGCAGAGTTCCTCCCCCAGAAGCTTGCTACTGGCATAGGGATTGGTCGGCTTAATGGGGTGCTTTTCATCAACGGGCAGGTACTGGGGTTGCCCATAGACATAGGAACTAATAAAGATAAACTTCTTGACCCGTAGCAGTCTGCCTAATTCAAGGATATTCAGTGTTCCCAGCAGGTTTATGCGGTAGGTTTCTCTGGGGTCTTTTACTGATTTGGGGGCAGAGGTGACGGCGGCAAGATGATAGATTAAGTCAGTACCTGATATTCTCTCTCTAAATTCCTCAATCTTCTGCCAGTCTGCCATATCAATTGGCTTACCATTATTGTCAACGAATGGCAGGATATTGGCTCCCAGTTTTTTAAGATGGGCAACCAGTTGGCTACCAATAAAGCCCCCGGCGCCGGTGACCAGTATATTCTTACCCTCAAGCTCCATCTTTCTCTTCTATGCCGAGTTGGCTATAGATTTCATCAAATTCGGCATTTGCCTTTTCATAGTCCTCCGGACGACCGATATCCAGCCAGTAGCCATCGTATATGTAGCCGTTGACCCGCTCTCCTTTTGCAATCAGCTTCTTTATCAGCTCAGGGAAGTCAAGGTGTTTGTTGGGTTCTATATACCGCAGCATATCAGGCTGGAGGACACATATCCCCATGCTAACCAGTTTTTCCAGTGTTGGTTTTTCAATGTAGTCTTTGATTAACCCCTCGCCACTGTTAAAGTCAACCACGCCAAAATCAATATAAATTTGCCTTTTTTTTATAGCCACTGTGGCTATAGCACCGCTCTTGAGATGGCTGGATACCAAGTCTGAGTAATCAAGCGTTGTCAGAATATCTCCATTCATCATCAGGAAGGTATCCCTCAGCTCTTCCTTTAACAAGCCTAGGGCTCCGGCAGTGCCCAGGGGTTTTTCCTCCTTAAAATACTTGATGCTGATTCTATACTTTTCGGCATCACCAAAGAATGCCTTAACCATCTCGCCGAGGTAGCCTATGGTGAGTATTAGTTCATCAAAGCCATGATTTTGCAGTTGCTGGACAATAATCTCCAGGATTGGCCTATCACCGATCGGCATCAATGGCTTGGGGAAGACAGTGGTATATGGTTGAAGACGAGTGCCTTTGCCCCCAGCAAGGACTACTGCTTTCATAGCATCTCCTAAATGTTATAGATTATCGGCTTATACAGCTCTTTATGCTCCGAAATCCACTTTATTGTCATTTCCAAGCCTTTATCAAAGCTGGTCAGTGGTTCCCATCCAAGTAGCTGGCGGGCTTTTGTATTGTCACACCAGAGCCTTTCTACCTCGCTCTTTTCCGGCCTGACACGCTTATCGTCAGGGACAACTTCCTTGTCCTTGCCAATCATTAAAAGCACTTTTTTGGCAATCTCCCCTATTGAAATCTCAAAGTTAGAGCCGATATTAATGGTTTCGCCGGTTGATTGGGGTGATTCGGCTATCTTGATGAAGGCATCTATTGTATCAGCTACATAGGTATAGTCTCTTTTGGGGTGCAACGAGCCAATGTAGATTTTATCCTGTGTCAGCGCCTGGGAGATTATAGTTGGTATAACTGCCCTGGCAGACTGCCTCGGGCCGAAGGTATTGAAGGGTCTGATAGTCACCACCGGCAGAGCAAACGAAAGATAAAAGCTCTCGGCAATCTTGTCGGCACCAATTTTACTGGCTGAATACGGGGATTGCCCCTGCAGCAGGTGCTTCTCATCTATGGGGACATATTTAGCCGTACCGTAGACCTCGCTGGTTGAGGTATGAATAAACTTGTCAACACAGTTATTCCTTGCCGCTATTAGGGCATTAAGGCTGCCCATAATATTGGTTTCAATAACCTCTGCCGGGTGCTTGTATGAGTAAGGGATGGCGATTATCGCACCAAGGTGGAAAACAACCTCAGTACCACTGGTGACCTTGTTAATAGCATCCGAATCCCTTAAATCTCCCATTGTTACCTCCACCGATTTGAGTACCTCTTGTTGTAATAACTCCAGTGCTCCCCAGTCATTGCGTGAGTTGTACCTGACGAATGCTCTCACCCTTGCACCAAGCTCCACCAGTCGCTCTACCAAGTGGCTACCGATGAAGCCGCCCGCCCCGGTGACCAGAACAGTTTTATTATTCCATTTCATTGGCTGTTACCTCTTTTACTTTTTTGTAGTTATAGCCTCCAGTATCTTTTCCCATCTTACCTTGGACTGCTCCAGGGAATATGACTGTTTGACCTTCACCGCATTAGCCGATAGCCTATTATACAATACCTTACCCCCTAGCAGTCTTTTGATAGCTACGGCATAGCTCTCAGCCCCCTGATTCTGGTCTATAACGAGGCAGTTCTGCTCATCAATGGCTACATCGTCAACATCGCCCACCTTGGCAACAATACAGGCTAAACCAGCCGACATAGCCTCCAGCAGCGCCAGCGGGAACCCCTCCCCTTTTGAAGGCAGAACAAATATCTTGCCGCTGTTCAGGAAATGGTTCCCGTCTTCTACAAAACCGACAAATTCAACATTATTCTTGATGCCAAGTTTTACACTCAGTTCCTCCAGAGACCTACTTGACTGACCAATGCCGGCGATACCTACCCTTATATCAGGATAATCCTGTTTTACGATGGCTATAGCACCCAGCAGTACATCAAGCCGTTTTTCCCTGCTTAATCTGCCAATATAAACCACATCATACTTCTTGGTAATTTTTAACGGGTAAAACCTTTCCGCATCAATAACGTTGGGCAGGCAGAATACCTTCCCCGGGTCAAGCCCCTTTTGCTTATAAATCTCTCTGGTAGCTGAACCTGTTACCGTAACCACCTCTGCCCGATTCAACATCTTAATAAATCTCTTTTCAGCGAAGTTTCCCCAGTGGCGGGTTGAGTTCTGCCCGGAGACCAGTGAAACACACAGTGGTTTTCTAAAAATCCTGGCAGCAAGCATGCCGATTAAACCGTGAGGGTACAGGTAGTTAGCTATAATAACATCACACTTGCGTGTTGCAGCTATATAAAACACCATAGCAGCCTTGAGCAGGCTTTTGGTTATGGGGAGCTTCCTCGCCCACCCCGGTGGGCAGTAATAGGTCACCCTGGGTAGTGTTTTTACTGGTACATCCCGAACCACCAGCACGCTGTCAACATCTTCTATAGACGCCAGCGGCTGGATAAAGGTATTAGCTGAACTTGCCCCCAGCCCCATTATTAGCATTACTTTCACTAGGTATTCCACCTTTTGTGTGCAGGTACTTATCTATTAACTTTATCTGATTGCGTGTTTTCCCCGGCTACCTTGGATATAATGAATCTCCGTTTCCCGGCTTTGGTTGTTGGTATCTCATCAACAAATTGGGTTTCTATCTCAATACCTTCACCAGCATGAGCTCTAATGATGCTCAGGAAATGCTCGGTATCCCTGTCTGAGTAGCCTTCCGCCTTTATTACTTTGATTACCAGTTTGTCTCTAGCTTCCTGAATAACCTGATATTGCTTAATATGGCAATCCTTGAATACTAAAGTTAGCGCCGGGCCAGATAGTGTTACCCCATTATCAAAAACTATTTGGTCTGTTGTTCTACCCTCGAGAGATTTCATAAGAGGTAGCCCACGACCACATGGGCAGTTCTCATCAGTGAGGACGCCTCTATCACCCACAGCATATCGGATAAATGGCATTGAGTAGTTATAAAGGTCAGTGGCTAAAATATCGCCAGTTTTGCCAACTGGAACAGGCTGCCCGTCTTCACCCACAAACTCCATTATCACTCTCTCGGCAGTAATATGAAAACCACAGTGCTCGGAACACTCCATTGCCTGCAGCCCACCGTCATAGCAACCATACTGGTCAAACACTTTACAACCGAATTGTTCCTCAATAACCTGCCTGTGGTGAAGTAATAGCATCTCCGCTGTAGTAAATACTGCCTTTGGTCTTATTAAATTTATATGATTTCTCCTGAGATAGTCAGCAAAGACATAGAGTGCTATTGGATATCCACGCATAAATTTTGGCTTATGTTTAGTGAGCCTCTTAACATATAAAGCCATTCTACCATCATCTAAATGGACAACCGATAACGGCTTGTCCATTTCTATAAGCCATCGCAGACGATTTACCAGTGATGGTGATTTATCCGGAATCAACGAGGAGCCAGCCATTGTGGCTCTCTTGTCTCCCAGCTTGTAACCAGCCCACCCCCAACCCCGGAAGGTGCCCGCCCAGGCGATAGAGGCAACCTCCATATCAATATAGAATTTAAGAGGCTCTCCCGATGAGCCGCCGGTAGCAGTCAAAAATGGCTTTCTCTTCCTGGAGTCCCTGGCTATTAAATCAGTAAAATTCTGGCGGATATCATTCTTGGTCAGTATTGGCAACTTCGGCAGGTCTTCCACAGTTTGTATGTCTTTATTAGTTAATCCCCTCTCTTTAAATATGCGGTGGTAGTAATGGACATTCTCATAGGCATGCTTGATTAAGGCCCTGAGCCTCTCCTTTTGTAGTTCCTGAAGCTGTTCAGGCGACCACCACTGTGTCTCCTCCAGCATCTTCAGCTTCTTTAACATGCTGGTTCCCAGGAAGACTTCGCCTATCGGATAGAGAATATACCTGGCTAAAGCTGAGTACATTTCTTATCTCCCTCTGTCCTCCTTACCTTCCTGAAGCTCTCGGGATAGCCTTCAACAAACTCCACCATAAAGTGGGTGACATCAATCTTATCTGCCAATAGTTTCTGACGCTTTTCCGCCCAATCCTGCCTTATTTTTGGCTGTTGCAACAACTCGGTCGCTCTGCGGATTGCCGGTTCCGACTCTTTGAAACTATGAACCAAACCAAATCTCTGCTCAAGCTCGACCAAGTTACCCATCGTATTGCAGAGAGAAGAAACATAAATTGAGGGTGTTCCCAGAATTGCAGCCTCGGTTGCCATGGTCGCTCCTTCCCCAATATACATTATGGCATAGTAGAGCAAGTCGTGCATTCTTTCTGGCGGAAGTGTTATCCGGTATTTCTGAAAATCCTCTGGCAGTGGATTTTCAGAGGTAATGAACACGCGGGCATGTTCTTCAAGCTCTGCTACTAGCCTTCTTTTTGTATCTGTGCCAAATCCATGCTGCCCTATGTCATGACCTGCCTTCCAGGCTACAAACCGCACAATGATAAACCTATCGCTTTCATTAAGACCCAATTCACTCAGCACTGAGGGGTCTGGCTTGAAGTAATTGGGGTGGAGATAGGCGAGTTCGTGATAGCCGTTATAGCGAACCTGCTTTTTACCCAGGTCTTTCTTGAAACATGAAGGGGTACAGACAACACTGGCGCCCGGCAGGTATAAAAAATGCTCCCATTTGCTATGCTCGGTATCATCAAAGACAATGCACGGCTCTCTCATTAATTGTGAGGCGTGTGCTGCACGAATGGTAGATATGCCGATAAATATATCCGGCTTGAAACTGCCAACCACTCTAAGCATCTTAAAGTCCATTATGGGAATGTTTATCATTTTCCGGGCTGAGGAATTGCCATAGCTTCCCATAGCAATATAGTCAAATCCGTAGTTATGCAATAGCTCCAGAGCAACATCTTTCCTGGTTGCCGTGATTAGTATTTCATGCCCCCTGCTCTTCATCTCCCAGATGAAGTTCTTGAAGAAGTGAACATGAGCTGGATGTCCGATATCAACTATTATATTCATTTTCTCAACAGCAGTATTCGCTTGGCCAAGTTCACTCCGGTATCCCGTAAAAGTTCTTTTATCCAGTCAACATTATTGCTACTCCATCTCTCAGGATGCATTAAGAGATAAGCACAGCCAAGCTGCCCCTTCTTTATCAACCCTATAACATCATCTGTCGTGGTGGCTACTACTTTACTGGTATTTTGGCTATCATTAGAAGCAGACGGAAGATAGTCCTTGACCTTGTGCTCAAAATCCCAGGTTCTTCCTGTATCCGAGAGATAGGTAATGTTACTAAAAGAAAGGTAGGCTTCTCCGGTGAGACCAAAATCCCTGAAGCTATATCTGGTCCACAGGTCACGATTATCCCATTTGGTCAGCGGGTTACCATGCATGCAGATGGTTTCTACCTCGGCAATTTTTCTGAATTCCGCTAGTTCACGCTCAATTACTTGAATCGCTTTTACGTAATCTCCTTTAGCTTTATCCATCGCCTCATAATGGTAGCCTATCTCATGCCCCATACTGGCTATTTCTTTTATCAGATGTGGCCGGAAGACTTTATTGTTAAACCTGAAATAGTAGCTTGTTTTAATGCCAAGTTTTTGCTCTAGCCTGGCCATCTGTAAAGCTTTCCATGGTTTTCGGTCGACGTCATGGCGAAGGACGATGACCTTCCATCCCGAATCACTATTGTTAAGATACTCGGCAACGGTGGTAACAGAGTAACCATTTCGGCATATGGTCTCAAGCAACTGCCGGTACTTGTCCAGGGTAAAGTCCAGATTCATCCCCTTGCCATAGATGTACTTTACCCTTAACCGCCACAGGAAGTCCTTGAAAAGAAGCAAGGAGACCCGGGGCATGTATCTGCTGTATCTTATCTTGGACTTTTCCTCCCCGTATCTGGCGGGGATGGGTATCTCATAGATTCTGGCACCGGCAACGGATAACTTCACCAAAATATCATTGCAATAACCATAGCCGGGATAAACATCATCGAGATTAATCAGCCCCAGTGCCTTCCGTGTTATGGCGGTATATCCGTTCTGAGGGTCTGTTAGCTTATAATTTCCTGAGGCAATCCGGGTAAGCCACTTAAGCAGCCAGTTACCAAAACGTCTCCAGTAGGTCATACCATGTAGATGGTCTGAATTACTCATACGGTTTCCTTTGACATAGTCAGCACTATCAGCAATGAGGGGGGCTAACAATTTGGGCAACTCGGCTGGGTCCATCTGATTATCCCCAGCCATCACAGCGATTATGTCAACGCCCTCTATCAGCGCTTCCTTATATCCAGTAACAATGGCGGCACCGACACCCCTGTTCTCCTTATGGGTTAGAACCTCTGACCTCCCGTTTTGCCCAACAACCTCAGAAATTATTCTAGAAGTCCCGTCCGTGCTGGCGTCATCCACCACATAAATCCTGTCAACGTACCCGGGCATGGTATTAAAAACCTCTTCAATAAACCTTTCCTCATTGTAGGTGGGAACAACCACCCCAATCCTTTTGCCTTGATACATTTTATGCCCTTACTATAAAAGTTTTATAAGCAATAAATCTATGCTTGCATAGTTGACAGGCTGGCTTCCAGTGCTATCTTCAAAACGTTCAGCCCTTCATAACCATCTATCATAGGCTTCTCGTCATTGGCTACGCATCTCAGGAAGTGTTCCAGCTCCAGCCTCAATGGTTCCGCCTTCTCTATCTTCACCATCTCAATGCCCTGAGAATTATGCAGCACAACTTCCTGTTCAATATAGTCAAGGTAGGCAATGCCTTCACTGCCGGTGGCTACCAAGCTTCTTACTTTATGCGGGGTAAACCAGTTAACCTCAATACAGGCAGTCGTATCCCCGAAATCCAAGACAACGATAGCGTGGTCTTCCTTCTGGTGCTTGAACCTGCCGGCTTTGGCAAAGACATTCAGGGGTTCCTTGCCTACCAGATAGCGGGCGACATCAATATCGTGGGTGGCGGTATCAACTATAATGCCAACATCTCTTATCCTAGAGGCAAAGGGGCCTACCCTTCTGGTTGAGATTATCATCAGCTTGCCCAGCCTGCCCTCATCTATTATCTCCTTCAGTCTCAGCACTGCCGGATTAAACCGCTCAATATGCCCCACCATTAGCTTGATACCTTTTTCTTCTGCTGACTGTATCATTTCTCTGGCCTCTTCCAGGTTGGAGGCGATGGGCTTCTCTACCAGGCAGTGAACCCCGCGACTGATGAAATCCAGAACGATTTGACGATGCAATGTGGTGGGAACGGCAATGCTAACGGCATCAACCTGCGGTATCAGGTTGGTATAATCGGAGTAGTATCTTGTGCCATATCTTTCGCCCATTGCCCTGGCCTTTTCCGGGTCAGCATCAACCACACCAACCAGCTTACACCCTATCTGGGAATAGACCCGGGCGTGGTGCTGCCCTATCATACCCAAACCGACAACCCCCACCCTAATCACCGAAAATCCTCCCTAGACCTTTATAGCGTAAACCACTGGCCAAAATTTCCTGCGGGTCAAACATGCCTCTGATATCTATAATCAAGTCCCCCTTCATTACCTGTTTGACTCTATTAAAATCTATATCGCCATATAATGAGTGTGCCGTAGATAATATAAGACACCCGGAACCCTCCAGGGCTCGGTAGAGGTCAGGCTCAGTCTTGAAGGGGAATCTGGTATCATCCAGAAACGGGTCATGAACAGTAACATCATAGCCCTTTTCTTGCAATAGCTGAACTAGCTTCAGTGTATGCGACGTTTCAAATGACTTCACATCCTGCTTGAAGCTCAGCCCCAGCACTGTTACCCTGCTTACACCTTCATCTATCATACTAACTACATCCTGGAATACGGACTCATTTATATCCCGTGCCGTCTTAATTAGCTTTGGCGTAACCCCTTTCTGGGTGGCATCGCTGATAATGTAATAGGGATCCATAGGAATGCAGTGACCCCCCACCAACCCCGGGTTCAGGATATGGCTATAGGGCTGGGAATTAGCCGCCGCAATTATTTCATAGACATCAACACCATAAACCTGGCAAAGCCGCGCCAGCTCGTTGGCAAAGGCTATATTTACATCCCGATAAGTGTTTTCAACCACCTTGTCCATCTCGGCTGCCATCAGGCTGCTCATCTTGATGACGCTGGGGGCAAAGGTTGAATATACCCTGGAGGCAACAAAAGTACTCTTCTCGTCTATACCGCCTACTATCTTGGGATAGGTTTTCAGGTCTTTAAGTATCTGTGGAGCCTGAGTTCTCTCCGGGGAGTAGACAAGCCCGAAGTCATTCCCTGGCTTAAAACCTACCCTCTCCTCTATACCCCTCCCCAGAACATCCTGAGTGGTGCCGGGAGGAACCGTACTTTCCAGAATAACTACAGTGCCCGGAGAAAGTTTTTCAGCCAGTTCAGCAGCTACTGCCCTGATAGCATCAATATCGGGCTCATCCCCCCTTATCAGCGTGGGGACGGCGATAATTATCAGCTGGCACTCTTTCATTTTCGCTATTTCAGTAGTGGCTTTGAGCGCACCCCCGGAAATAACCCTCTTTAACAGCTCTGCCAGACCAGCCTCTTCAGGGAAGGGGGACTTGCCGAGGTTTATCTTTGATACGACATCTTTTTTAACATCCACCCCCAGTACCCTAAAACCTTTATCGGCAAGGGTAGCCGCCAGGGGTAAGCCCACCCTACCCAAGCCAATGAAGCCTATCTTTACCTTTCGGCTTTTTATCCTTTTTTCAATTTCCCTTTCCGTTAAAAAATAAAGCACGCCAGTTCCTATCCTTTTCGGCTCACCTCTCTGGCTGGGACTCCAGCCACAGTTGTGCCCGCCGCCACATCCCTGGTCACCACGGCACCGGCAGCCACTATAGCTCTCTCCCCAACCACAATACCGGGTAGCAGGGTTGAATTAGCCCCTATTCTAGCCCCCTTTTTTATTATCGGTCCCTTGAGCTCAGCCCCAACCATCATTTGTTTATCATTTGTAGTCACCGAACAGGGACCCAGAAAAACATCATCCTCAATAATAGTGTGGGCAGTAATATAGGCACCCGTCTGTATGCTGACGTTATTACCAATCCGGCAATTACCATCAATCACTGCATTTGTCCCAACCAGCACATCGTTGCCTATCTCGGTGTTCTCCCTGATAAGAACATGGTGACCGCTCTTGAAATTATTTCCTGTTTTCACAGCGGAGTATATTACACTTCCAGAACGAATAATTGAATGGGCACCTATGGTAACCAGGCCATCCTCCCGGTTACCCAGGACGACATTGTCTTCTACCAGAGTACCACTACCCAGACTGACCTTGCCGCGAATAACTATATTCTCAGACATCTTCCAACGCCTGCACAATTTTCTTTAAGTCCTCTGCCGTCAAGCCGGGATGTACCGGTAGAGAAAGCACCTCCCTAGCCGCTTTCTCGGATTCCGGCAGATACTCATCACCGTAGCCTAATTGCTGATAATAGGGTTGCTTGTGGATGGGCAGGGGGTAATAAACCTCGGTGCCGATTCCTCTGCTCTTTAGCCTCGCCTGCAGGTCGTCTCTTGACAACGGAAAATCAGGGGTTACCCTGATGGTAAACTGGTGGAAGACATGCTTTACATCAGGGGCGACAAAAGGTGGCACCAGCCCCCTGATTTTGCCGATTCTGCTGACTAGAAAGGCGGCATTTTCAATCCTCTTTTGATTAAATTCATCAAGCTTTTTTAACTGACAGACGCCGAGCGCAGCCGCTAGCTCGGTCATGCGATAGTTATAGCCTAAAGTCTGGTGGTGATACCTTTCCCTCTGACCGTGATTACGAATCATTCTGGCTTTTTTAGCAATATACTCATCATCAGTGGTTATCATGCCACCCTCACCAGTGGTGATATTCTTAGTCGGATAAAAGGAAAAGCAGCCAACACCAAAAGAGCCAACCTTATTACTAGCATACTCAGCTCCATGTGCCTGGCAGGCATCCTCAATCAAGGTCAGGTCATTTTCATGACATATCCTGGCAATCTGTGTCATATCACATGGCTGACCGTAGAGATGTACCACCAGCATAGCTTTTGATCGCGTCGGGGTTACTTTATCCTGTATCAAGCTCGGCTTAATATTAAAAGTATCCGCATCAATGTCAACAAAAACCGGCTTTGCCCCGCAGAAAAGAATAGCATTCGCCGAAGATATAAAGCTGAAGGGAGTGGTAATAACCTCATCACCCTGACCTATGCCTGAAGCCAGAAGGGCGGTATGCAGAGCGGTGGTTCCGCTACTGGTGGCAACGGCATACTTGGTACCGATATAAGAGGCAAAGTCATTTTCAAATTCGGCGACTTTTGAACCCTGAGCCAGTAACCCGGACCTTAATACGTCCGCAACAGCCCTAATAGCTGCTTCATCCAGAACCGGCGACGCAATTGGTATCATATTTCCCTTACTATAGCTACCTGCTGCCCATTCTACCGACTTTACTGAATTGTACAAAATCTTAGCTTAAACCCCTAACAAAGGTTGAGCGATTACTATCAAGTGCCTCAGTCATCAATACCAGCTTCCTTGAATAGCCTCTTAAGCTCCATGCGTGCCAGACGGGTCGGCTTTGCTCCCTTGCTCTCCCAGCGCTGCACTGTGGACAAGCTGACATTGATTTCTCGTGCCAAGTCTTCCTGTACCCAGCCCATTTTCTCTCTTAATGCCTTTACTTTTTGCTGGAGCCCTTCCACCTTAACCTCCTAACCCATGATTACCTCTACCTTACCCAAAGTGTTACCCATAATAGCACCTATAATGACATTTGTCAACACTATGCTTAAAAAAATGCCACTAGTCTTGTATTTAATACTATAAAAGAGGGCTACTGAAACAACAAATTGCCATTACAGTAGCATATGCTACCTCATCTAATAACTTAGGTCAAGGCTAGGACACTTTATTATAAATAAAACGTTGTCAACCCAATCACATCTATGGTATTGTCTCAATATTGTGAATGTCTTTAATAAAATACTCTCCGCCCTTCTGGTGCTGGCTGTCTTGGGGGCGCTAGGGATGATAGGCTATATTCTGGCATCGCCAAAGGCAGGTGAAGGGTTTACTGAATTCTATATATTAGGACACAATGGTAAAGCCAATGACTACCCTACCGAGTTTATCATGGCCGGTGATAAGGTAATTCTTGTTAGTTATGGTGATTGTGAAACCCAGGAAACAGATACCGGGAGAGTGATAGTAGGCATAGTAAACCGCGAACATGAGGAAGCAGACTATTCAGTCAGAGTGCTGATAGATGGAAAACAGTCAACAATATATTCTAATGGCGATGCACCGGATGAACTGGGACCGATAAAATTAGCCCATGAAGAGAAATGGGAGCAGGAAATAGGGTTCACTCCCGAAAATGTCGGCAATAACCAGAAGGTAGAGTTTGTGCTGTATAAAGACGGAACACCCTATTTCGAAGAACAACTCTATCTCTGGATTGATGTAAATATTCAGAGCTAAAACCTTCCGACTTTGTTAGTTGGTATAGTAAGACCAGTGGTTCTATTATCTTTGGAATAATCAAATAATTAGGCCATAATTTAATACCCACTCCACCTACCAATACTGGTTCGCACTATTATCGATATGTCCACTTTATTAATTACGACCTTTTTAATAGTGTATAATTTCGAAAAATTATAATCTGCTATAATATCAGTAGACCAAAGCGATTACAAAGAAGTTTACTCTTCTGATTTAGTTCAATTAGTGCCTTAAAAATGAAATGTCTTATACTTGCTAGTGGATTCGGTACTAGGTTATATCCAGTAACAGAAAGCACATCTAAAGGATTACTTCCTTATAAAGGTAAGCCTGTAATCAATTATATAATAGAAAAAATACCTGAAGAAATAGAAATATATGTTAATACTAATAAAAAATTTGAATCACAGTATAGGAACTGGCGAAAAACCTTGCATAGGAATATATCCTTATTTATTGAGCCAGTTATATACGAAGAGCAAAGCTTCGGAGCGGTCGGTTCACTGGAGTACTGGATCAATGAAAATACTATAAATGATAATTTGATTGTTTTTGCTAGTGATAACTACTTTGAATTCGATATAAAAGAATTTTTATCTAGTTTCGATGGAAAACACACCCTGATTGCCGTACATGACATTGCTGATAGGGAATCAGCCCGGCAGTTTGGTACCGTTAAGTTGAGTGGCAATAAGGTCGTTGAGCTAGTAGAAAAACCTGAAGAACCCGAATCCAGTATTATAGCAACGGCTTGCTATATATTCCCTTCACGCGTAATTCCTATTCTACATGAGTATTGTAACTGTGGGCAAAAAGACCATCTTGGTGATTTTATCAAGTACTTGGTCTATTTTGATGAAGTTAAAGCGTATGCTTTCAGTGAATTATGGTTTGATATTGGTAGCGTGTGGCATCAATTTGAAAATGAATAATTCTATCAGTATCCAGACATAATCTTGTGAATAGCACTAGTGCTATGTTAGATATGTAATTGAAAACCATTAATCTACATATTATCTTGGTTACTGATGCTTGCCCACGATTAAAAATTCCTATATCATTGGGGCATGGCAAATAAAATTAATCTGGTATATGAGGGTACTCCACTAGGTATATCTTATGATTTGCAGAAGGTTAGTAAGGACTCAATTGTATTCATACATGGTCTAGGCGTTTGCAAGGATTGTTTCCGAGATGTCTGGGGCTTCCCTGGATATCAGCAGTATACTATACTCGCCTTTGACCTGCCAGGTTTTGGAGATTCTGATAAACCTCATGGGTTCAGTTATAGCATGGAAGATCAAGCTGCCATTACTAACCTACTCATTCAGGAATTGAATCTAAGTAGGGTTCATATCGTTGGCCATAGTATGGGAGGAGCAATCGGATTGCTTTTAGCCCGTGAGATTAGGCCTATAGTAGAATCATTTATTTGTCTAGAAGGAAACTTGATTGGTGAAGATTGCACCGGGAGTAGAGCAGCTATTAGGTATTCACTGGAAGATTTCCAAAAAGAAGGGTTTCAGCACCTAAAATCAAATATCTCTGAAGGTGAAGATGTGCTGTTCATCGGTTGTCTTTCTAAGAGTGACCCATATGCTTTCTACAGAAGCTCAGAGTCTCTAGTAGAATGGTCTGACAGCGGAAGGTTGCTCGAGTTGTTCCTTGAACTGGATGTACGTAAGTGTTATGTTTTCGGTGAACTAAACGCAGGTGCACCGGTGATTAGGCGACTGACTTCAGTTCCAAAATTAATGATTCCAAATGCCGGGCATGGAATGATGACTGATAATCCTTCAAGATTTTATAAGGAATTGCTTGGAGTACTGTAATCGGACGTAAACGGTTGTTTTACAGTTTTGCATATTCAGTTACTTTGTGCATCTTCAATAAGTTCCATATTTATTAGCAAATAATTTTAGAAGAAAGAATATCACGCTTTTCAGTGAAAATACAGGTCATAGGAGGCACAGTTGGATTGGAAAGAGCTTTTAGGGTTTATGGGTGGTATCTTAACAACAGGTGGATTTATACCACAGGTATGGCGTCTATTTAAACTCAAGAGTGCCCATGAGATAAGCTTAACCTTCACCTCTTTGTTTGTTCTTGGTATTGCTTTTTGGTTATCATATGGAATCTCTTTGAGTTTACTCTCGGTCATTATATGGAACTCCATAACATTGGCTCTTGGCTGCGGTATGTTATATGCCAAACTAAAATATGGCAGATAGCTCAGGGATTTTTTTGCTGTTAAGAGCGTGAGTTGCCAGCTTAATGGGCAGCGATAAATAGGAGGACGAAATGGTTGATGTAATAGCTAAGGTAATATCCCAGAAGGGGACGTGCGAAGCCAGGCATAAGGTTAATGATGAATTCATTATTGGGCAACAAACTCCTGCTAACCTTTGTTCATGGGCTTTCTATTCCCTTTTCCCCTTTGCTGAAGTGCTGCAATTTGGTGGTTCATTCCCTTGGGAGAAAGACCCCTTTAGGACAACTGTTGCCTGTCCTGACCCATCAAATCCAGTGATATTTGAACTAAGGCGTAGCTAGCTTTTTAGGTAAATTACCAACTGTAGTGACACAAAGCCAGAACATAACAGAAAGTAATTCTGTTGCATATTTAGAAGATATAGGGTAGAAGAAGGACACAAAGTGTCAGAAGGTTAAATAACTGGCCGACAAAAGATAGGTTTATACTTCAACAGACAGAGATTTGGTTATGACAGCCTTTCATCCCTTAGAGGTCAGTAACCGTTTTGACAGTAAGCTCCGCTTAGAGTATATTGTAACTACAGTTTCTATTCGGAATTTCGTATTATCATTTGGTTTATTTAGGAGTAATTGGGTATAGGATGACATTAGATATAGTTATCGAAAAGATAAGGCCGCCCAGCAAGCCTTCAGGACAAGAGAATTCAAGGCGTTGGCTTTGGAACTACTTTCACCTTCACCGCTTTCGAAGCGGTAGCTATCAGCAGCGAAGCTAAGTAAACGCTTATCTTCTACTCCTTCTCGTCAAGACTGTGAATTACCATTTGTACTTCCCAGAGATAGAATTGCCTATTGTGAAGATTAATATGAAAACCGATGAAGCCGAGAAGGTAACACTGACGAGGATAGACTACAGTGAGAATGGATAGGGGAGGAGTTTTATTAAATATATGAATTATCGCAGTGACATAAGAAATATAGCTATTATCGCCCACGTTGACCATGGTAAGACTACCCTAGTAGATGCCATGCTTAAGCAAAGCAAGACATTCCGGGATAACCAGCAAGTAGGCGAGTTGATAATGGACCAGGGTGTTTTGGAGCGAGAAAAAGGCATTACTATCATGGCTAAAA
>CAYGXW010000002.1:0-74617 GCA_964354125.1 uncultured Dehalococcoidales bacterium | reverse complement strand
TCAAGCTATCCGGCCCACAGCCAAAATTCATCATCCTCACAGGAAATAAATTCGCATGGTTTGCCACAAATAAATGGGCCTGCAGTATTTTAACGCTCTCCGCCCAGAACTCGTTTTCTACCACCGCTTCAATGGGAATGTCCTTAAATTTGTGTTCCAAAAAGACCTGCGGTATATATTCTAAACCCCTAATTTGAGAAAACATAGCCCCTGAGTTTGAGCTTGCCTCGGGGTCGAGCAGAACATATTCTCTGCCGATACCAACATATCCTTTCTCGTTATTTTCTTCGATTCTCTTTAAGAACCTGTCCCCTTCTTCGTAAAGTTCTTTTTTTAATTCCTCTAGTTCTTCGTCAGGTACATTGGTCACCAGTTCAAAATAGTCCATCATAATGTTGTCCGGGATGGACATAACCTTGCCGTATATCTCCTCAGCTGGCTCGGTAACAGCAATATAATTACCCAGGCTCTTGCTCATCTTTTGGCTGCCGTCGGTGCCGATGAGGATAGGGACTAGAAAGACCTGCTGGGGCTTCTGCCCGACATATGACTGGAGTTCCCGACCCACCAGTAGGTTAAACTTTTGGTCGGTGCCGCCAAACTCTACATCAGCCTGGACGGCTACTGAGTCATAGGCTTGGAGCAGTGGATAGAGAAATTCGGTCATGGAAATGGGATGACCATTACTATACCTCTTGCTGAAATCATCACGGGCTAAAAGCTGGGCTATGGTGAATTTGCTGGTAAGCTTGATTACATCAGCTAGGGTGAAATTTTTATACCACTCGCTCTGCCATCGGACCTCTGTTCTGTCTTTATCAACTATCTTGAAAAATTGCTCCATATAGGTCTTGGCATTAGCCTCTACCTCTGTTTCTGATAGCATTGGCCGGGTAACTGAGACGCCGCTGGGGTCACCTATGCGACCAGTCCAGTCACCAACAATAAGGACGACCTGGTGACCCAGCTCCTGAAATTGACGCAGCTTCTTAAGGGCAACCATATGCCCCAGGTGAATATCAGGGAAACTGGGGTCAAAGCCTTCCTTTAACCGTAGCTTTTTACCCGAAGTTAGTAGCTCTCTAAGCTCTTTTTCAACTATAACCTCAGCCACCCCACGGCTTAACAACCTCTGAATATCATTGCTGGAAGTTATTTTATTCTCCATATTCATTCTCTGTTTTAGCAGTTAATATAGCACTTGCCTGTTTTACATCCACTTCAATTTGTTTTTTTAACCCTTCGGCAGTGTCAAATCTCTCTTCGGAGCGCAGTCTTTCTATTATATCAATTTTTAGATTATGACGATACAGGTCGCCCTGAAAATTAATTATATAAACCTCTACCGTTTGTTCATTTTCCCCGAAAGTGGGTCGCCTACCAATATTGGTAACCGATGGGTAGCGCTGATTATTAATATAAGCCCAGGTGGCGTAGATTCCGTCGGCAGGCAGTGCTCTCTCCGGTTCAATATCTAGATTGGCTGTTGGGAAGCCTAAATCTGTACCCCTACCAGTTCCCGTAATAACATAACCTTCAAGGTTGAAGTAGCGGCCCAGCATGTCATTCACTTTTCTTATATCTCCGTTAGCCAGTGCCTTTCTGATAGTCGTACTGCTTACCACTTCTCCATTTATTTTTATCTGTGGCACAACCGTCAGGTTGAAATTCATACCCTTGCTTAGAGTGCGAAGGGCATCTGCATTACCTTCCTGGTTTCTTCCCAGGGTGAAGTCATACCCGATTACAAGACCGCGCATTCTAAGGCATTTCTGTAGAAGGCTAATAAATTGGTAAGCGCCTGTCTGTGCCAGTTCTAGGTTAAAGGACAGGGTGATGACAACATCTACCCCCTCATCTTTGAGAAGCTTAATTTTTTGGGGTAGGTTGGTCAGGAAAGGCAGGCTGGAATACGGCTCAAACAGAATAAGGGGGTGGAGGTTGAAGGTAATAACACCGCTGATTAGATTCTTGCTCTTCGCCTGCTTGACCAGTTCGGCCAGCAGGTGTTTATGCCCCAGATGTACTCCATCAAAGACCCCGATGGTCAGCAACATCCCCCTTTTAGGTGATAATCCGGATAACTCTTCCTCTACTGACATAATAAATGAGCCTGAGTAAGAATAATTATAGATATAATACTAAATAGTGATGGATAAGTAAAAAGCCGAATTTTAGATAGTATCGCTAATTTACTATACTAACGCTGGTACCTTTATAAAGCTTAGTAGGTATTGATTTGATATGTTCTGATTATTTTACTATACTAATGGTGAAAGATACTTGACAAATTAAATATATTGTGTTAGCATATTTGTTTGCATTATGCCTCTTATTTATTCACCCTATTATAGCCCTCGGTATTTGAGTTTCCTTATTTGCTAGCACTGTAATATTGTTTAATTATACATACCTTTTTAAGGAGTTGAAATGGTATTTGAGTCACCAACGCATTCCCAAACGGTGAAGCTTCCTGTTCCCAGAAAATCCTATGCCAAATTACCCCAGATTTTAGATGTCCCGAATTTGATAGAAGTCCAGCTAGGCTCTTTCCAATGTTTTCAAGAGGATGGGATAAAGCAATCTCTGGAGGAGATATCCCCCATTGAGGACTTCATTGGTAACAGGCTGGAACTAAGCTTTATTGGCTACGAGTTCCGCGAGCCCCGTCATACCGAACAAGAGTGTTATCAGCGTGACTTGACATATTCCGTACCCCTTTATGTTAAAGCAAGGTTGCTGGTTAAAGGGACCGGTGAAATCAAGGAGCCGTTCGACCTGTTCTTCGGCGACATACCACTGATGACAGCTAAAGGCACTTTTATTACCAGTGGCACTGAAAGGGTAATAGTTAGTCAGTTGCTCCGTTCCCCGGGTGTCTATTTCATGGTTGAAGAGGATACCTCCAGTGGTCGCAGGCTATGTATGTCAAATCTAATACCCAGCCATGGTGCCTGGCTGGAATTAGAGACAAGTAGCCGTGATGTTATCTCGGTCAAGATAGATGGTAAACGCAAGATTCCAGTTACTACACTCTTACGGGCTATCGGTTACAGTAGTGATGAACAATTATTAAACCTGTTCTCTGAAGAGGAAAATTCTTCGGAACGCCGCTTTATACAGTCAACAATAGAGCGAGACCCATTGGTTTTGGACAAGACCTCTGCCCTGATTGATATATATCGAAAGCTTCGCCCTGGGGACCCACCTAATATAGAAAATGCTAAAAAACTAATGAGCAATCTATTTTTCAATTCACAGCATTATGACCTGGGAATTGTGGGTCGCTATAAGCTTAACCAGAGATTAGGACTTGAAGGTAAGATTAAAGAGGATGAAAGGGCTCTAACAAGTGAGGATATAGTAGAGATAGTCAGACGAGTCATTATGATTAACAATGGCGATGATTTTGCTGATGATATTGACCATCTAGGGAATCGGCGGGTGCGTGTTGTTGGCGAACTAATACAAAACCAGTTTCGGCTTGGCTTGATGCGACTGGAAAGGGTAGCCAGGGAGCGGATGAGCATCTTAAGCACTGATATGGTTACTCCTGGCGCTCTGGTGAACATCCGCCCGGTGGTTTCTGCTATCAGGGAGTTCTTCGGTGGCTCACAGCTATCACAATTTATGGATCAAACCAATCCGTTGGCTGAACTAACTCATAAGCGTCGTCTGTCAGCCATGGGGCCTGGGGGTTTGTCTAGAGAACGTGCTGGCTTTGATGTTCGCGACGTTCATTATTCCCACTATGGTAGAATCTGCCCTATTGAGACGCCCGAAGGTCCTAACATTGGTCTCATTGGCTCCTTGGCAACCTATGGCCGGATTAATCCCTATGGTTTTATTGAGACCCCATACCGAAGGGTTATCAGCCAAATAGAAAAACCTTTTAAGAAGTTTGTAGGTAGAAAAATCAGAGAAGCGGTGATTAGTATCAAGGGTAATACTATAGCTGAAGCTGGAACAACTATTACCGCTAAAATTGCCACAGAACTTTCTCGTCTAAAAATTGACACAATAGAGGTGTTACCATTTGTTTCTGATGAAGTGTTGTATCTAACGGCGGATAAAGAAGATAAATATATCATCGCCCAGGCAAATACCCGTCTTGATGAAAATGGTCAATTTATAGATGAAAAGGTTGAAGCGAGATTGGGTGAACAATACCTGCTGGCGGCACCGGAAAAGGTTTCCTTTGTTGATGTATCACCCAAGCAGATATTCAGTGTTGCCGCATCGCTGATACCCTTTCTGGAGCACAATGATGCCAATCGTGCATTGATGGGGGCTAACATGCAGCGACAGGCAGTCCCCCTGTTATGCCCAGAGTCACCCTTGGTGGCTACCGGCATAGAAAATGAAGCGGTCAAGTGTAGCGGACAGGTACTTTTTGCCCAAAATGCCGGGGTGGTAACTTCCGTTACCAGTTTGCAGATTGTAGTTACCGATAATACCGGTCAGGAAGATGTCTATCCGCTGATGAAATTTATTCGCACCAATCAGGGAACCTGTATAAATCAGCACGCAGTGGTAAGTAAGGGTCAGCGAGTAGAGTCGGGGCAGGTCTTGGCTGATAGCTCGGCTACGGAAGATGGAGACCTGGCTCTGGGGCAGAATGTAGTCTGTGCCTTTATGAGCTGGGGAGGCTATAACTATGAGGATGCCATCATAATAAGTGAAAGATTGGTTGAGAGGGATAAATTTACTTCAATCCACATTTCTAAACACGAGGTTGAAGCCAGGGATACCAAGCTGGGACCGGAAGAGATTACCAGAGATATACCCAATATTGGTGAAGAGAGCCTACGCGAGCTTGATGAAGAAGGTATTATTCGTATCGGTGCTGAGGTAGGACCAGGTGATATTTTAGTGGGCAAGATTACCCCTAAGGGGGAGACTGAGCTATCGGCTGAGGAAAAGCTTTTACGCGCTATTTTTGGCGAAAAAGCCCGTGAGGTAAAGGATACTTCACTGAGGGTGCCCCATGGTGAGTGGGGTAAGGTGATAAATGTGAGGCTTTTTTCTCGTGAGGATAGCGATGAACTGCCGGTCAGGGTTAATAAGTGGGTTCAGGTTTGGGTAGCTCAGCAGAGGAAAATTTCCGTAGGGGATAAATTAGCCGGGCGGCATGGTAATAAAGGAGTAATTTCCATTATTGCCCCAACTAAAGACATGCCTTTCCTGCCTGATGGTACACCGGTGGATATCATCCTTAATCCTATAGGCGTTCCGTCGCGGATGAATATAGGCCAGGTTCTTGAGACACACCTAGGTTGGGCGGCTTACAAACTGGGCTTTAAAGCAATAACCCCGGTTTTTGATGGTGCCAGCGATGTTGATATTGAAGATGCTTTAGCTAGAGCATGGTTTGTTCAAAAAGCTGGTGGCAAAAATACTGATTCTGATAGTATCCCCTCTTCAGGACAAATAGAGCAGGCTAAAGCGTGGTTAGATAGCAATGGTTTTGATGGAGAGAGAGTTTTTAGTGGTGAAATTGAGGGAGAAGCAAGAGAAGTGTGTCTGCGCCTGTGGCTTGAAGAAATGGGTATCAATAGCCGGCATATGAAACAAGAGAAACTGGAACAGGCCGTGGACAGGGTGTTTATTGAGAGGAATCTGCCGTCGCCTATCTCGGGAAAGGTTATACTCCGTGATGGTCGTACTGGTGAGCCATTTGACCAGCCGATAACGGTGGGCAACATCTATATGATGAAGCTCAATCATCTGGTTGAGGATAAGGTTCACGCCCGAGCGACAGGCCCCTATTCGCTAATATCTCAGCAGCCCCTGGGCGGCAAGGCTCAGTTTGGTGGACAGCGTTTTGGTGAAATGGAGGTATGGGCACTGGAGGCTTATGGCGCCGCTTACAATCTTCAGGAAATTTTAACCATTAAATCAGATGATGTTACCGGGAGAGCCAAGACATATGAAGCAATAGTTAAAGGTGAGGATATTCTACCGCCTGGTGTACCAGAGTCTTTTAAGGTTCTGGTCAAGGAATTGCAAAGCCTGGGGTTGGCTGTTGAGGTGATTAATGAAGAGAAAGAAATTCATGCTGAGAAGGCCAGAGAGAAGTCTGAGGCGGAAACAGAGCCCGAGATTATTGAGGGTTCGTCTTTTACAGACGATGATTTAAAAGAGGGAGAGGTAGAGAAATAGAGTGCTTGAAATCAATGATTTTGACGCTGTACGTATTTCATTAGCTTCACCGGAGCAGATACTCAGCTGGTCCTATGGTGAGGTAACCAAACCAGAGACCATCAATTACCGCACGCTGAAGCCGGAAAGGGATGGGCTTTTTTGTGAGAGAATATTTGGTCCAACCAAGGACTTTGAGTGCGCCTGTGGTAAATACAAGAGGATACGGTTTAAGGGGATAATCTGTGATAAGTGTGGCGTTGAGATAGCCAGGTCAAAGGTACGACGTGAGCGAATGGGGCATATTGAACTGGCATGTCCGGTAGGCCATATCTGGTTTACCAGGGGGATTCCCAGCCGGATAGGACTATTGCTTGACCTGTCGGCTAGAAGTCTGGAGCGAGTTATCTACTTCTCCCATTATATTGTTACTTTAGTGGATGATGAGGCACGCAAGGAGGCAATTAAACAATTAGAGGAGAATTATACTCAGGAGATAGCCAACCATGAGGCTTCCCTGGAAAATAAAATATCTGAAATTGAGAAGAAACAGGCAACTGTAGAAGAAGTAAATCAATTAAGACGTGATTTTGAAGCTAAAAAGGAACAGCTTGAAGGAGAGTTGCCGGTTAAAATTGAACAGCTAAGAGACCTAAGGAAGGGTGCCCTGCTTACCGAAAATCAATATCATGAACTGAGGCAAAATTACACTCATATATTTGAAGCTGGGATGGGGGCTGAGGCTATCCTTAAACTACTAAAAGATATTAATCTTGATGAGATGCGCAGCCGCCTGCTTCAGGAAACCCACTCATCTTCAGGTCAGCGCCGAAGGAAGGCATCAAAGCAGCTGCAATTGGTAGAGGCGTTTCGTCGCAGCAATAATAAGCCAGAGTGGATGATTTTAACCACTTTGCCGGTACTGCCTCCGGACCTTCGTCCTATGGTTCAGCTGGATGGCGGACGGTTTGCTACCAGCGACCTTAATGACCTGTATCGGCGGGTTATCAACCGAAACAACCGATTGCGCCACCTGATTGAGATAGGGGCACCTGAAATTATTGTTCGTAATGAGAAGAGGATGCTTCAGGAGGCGGTTGATTCCCTGATTGATAATGGTCGAAGGGGAAGGGCAATATCTGTTAGTGGGGACCATAAGGCTAGGTCATTATCAGATATGTTGCGGGGGAAGCAGGGAAGATTCCGGCAAAATCTGCTGGGCAAACGGGTTGATTATAGCGGTCGCTCAGTTATCGTTGTTGGTCCAGAACTCAAGCTTCATCAATGTGGTTTACCCAGGCGGATGGCCCTGGAACTGTTCAAGCCCTTCATTATCAGTCAGCTAATAAAACAGGAGCTAGCTCCCAACCCTAAAGCTGCTGGTCGGCAGTTTAATAAGGCTACGCCGGAGGTATATGATATCCTTGAGGAGGTGGTCAAGGAGCGGCCGATTATGCTTAACCGAGCGCCCACCCTGCACCGTCTTAGTATCCAGGCTTTTGAACCGGTGCTTATTGATGGCAGTGCCATACAAATACATCCTTTGGTGTGTGCCGCCTTTAATGCCGATTTTGATGGTGACCAGATGGCAGTTCATATCCCCTTGTCAAAAGCGGCGGTTAAGGAAGCCAGAGAGATGATACTTAGTATTCATAATATGCTTCTGCCCAGCTGTGGTGAGCCAATAGTGACTCCAACGCTAGATATAGTTTTCGGTTGCTATTATCTGACTACCATCAGACCCGAAGCTAAGGCTATAAGCACCATCTTTGGCAGTTTTGAGGAAGCAAAGCTTGCCTACGAGCTTGGTACTATTGACCTTAGAGATGCGATTGAGGTCAGGCAGAAAGAAGGACAAAGGTTAAAAACAAGCGTTGGGCGTATCATCTTTAATGATATTTTACCTTCGGAGATAGGTTTTGTTAATAAAACAGTTGATAAATCATGCCTAAAACAAATAATAACCGATTGCTATAAATTAATTAATAATGAAGCTATGGCGGGGATGTTAGACGGCTTAAAACAGTTAGGATTCCAATACGCCACCAAATCAGGGATTACTATAGCTATGAGTGATATTGAGGTCCCTACAGTAAAACCGAAGTTACTGGAGGAAGCGGATGAGAGGACGGCTATCATTGAGAGCCAATATCAACGTGGTTTGATTACAGAGGATGAAAGGTACAGCAGTGTCATAGAAGTATGGATGGCGACTATTGACCGCCTGACAAGCGCTATCACTGATTCCCTTGACAAATATGGCAGTATCTATATGATGGCAACTTCGGGAGCCAAGGGAAATATTTCTCAGATTAGACAGATGATAGGGATGCGAGGGCTTATGACTAACCCGGCAGGAAAGATTATAGATTTCCCAATAAAGTCGAGCCTTCGCGAAGGACTTAGCGCTATGGAATACTTCATCTCCACTCACGGCGCCCGCAAAGGACTGGCTGATACTGCTCTGCGGACATCAGGCAGTGGCTACCTTACCAGGCGCCTGGTTGATGTAACTCAGGATGTGATTGTTCTCGGGGAGGACTGTGGTACTACTGAGGGAACCTGGATTTCAGAACCCCGGGAGAAGGAAATGCTGCCTTCATTTGCTGAACGAATAATAGGTCGTCTGGCAGCCGATATAGTAGTTAATCCCAAAACCGAGGAAACTATAGTCAACCGCAACGAGGAAATTGATGAAAAGAAGGCGGGTGAAATTATTACCGCTGGGATAAAGAAGGTGCAAGTCAGGTCACCACTCAATTGTCAATTGATGCGGGGTGTATGTCAGGGATGCTATGGCAGAGACCTTGCCCGAGGACATCTGGTTGACCTAAGCACAGCGGTGGGGATAATCGCTGCCCAGAGTATTGGTGAGCCGGGTACTCAACTAACACTGCGCACCTTCCATACTGGTGGCGTGGTCGGGCTTGATATCACCAGCGGTCTGCCCAGAGTGGAGGAACTATTCGAGGCCAGACCCCCTAAGTCTCAAGCAATAATATCAGAGATAGATGGTGTAGCTGAAGTAGTTGATAACGATGATGGCAGGTGGATTAAGATTACCAGTTCTGATACATTCCATGATGAATATATATTGCCATCCGGCTGGCAAGTTTTGGTTAAGAGTGGTCAAATGGTAGACATTGGCACCATTCTGACTAGCCCGTCTCCTAAGCATAAAGCTTCAAAGTCTAAAGAACTGGCTGAGCCTATCCTAGCCCGTGTCGCCGGGGAGGTTAATATCAAGGATGGTAAATTGTCTATAAAGTATGAAGAGACGGAGGAACGGGAGTACAGCATTCCGGCGGCTACCCATATCCGTGTTCAATCTGGAGATTTGGTTAAAGCAGGTCAACAACTTACCGATGGCTCTATCAACCCACAGGATATCCTGGTTGTTTTAGGCAAGGAAGCTGTTCAGCGGTATCTGGTGGATGAGGTACAGAAGGTATACTGCTCTCAAGGGGTTCATATAAATGATAAACATGTAGAGGTTATTGTGCGGCAGATGCTGTCCAAGGTCAGGATAGATTCTCCGGGTGATACCGATTTGGTGCCCAGAGAACTGGTGGATAGATTTCGTTATGAGGAAGTTAATGCCAAGGTGCTAGCTGAAGGCGGTGAGCCAGCCACGGCTCATACGGTACTTATGGGTATAACAAGGGCGAGTTTGAGCACTGATAGCTGGCTGGCAGCCGCTTCTTTTCAGGAGACTAATAGGGTACTTACTGAGGCAGCAATCTATAGCAAGGTGGATAGACTAACCGGCCTTAAAGAGAATGTAATCATTGGCAAGCTAATCCCAGCCCGGTGTCGCGCTTGCAAGGAGGCAACCGAGGAAGCAGCCATGAAATTAGAAATGGAAGAGGAGGAAGCACAAAGGTTAGAGCTAGGCAGAGAAGTACAGCTACTGCCCTCCGAGCCTTCAGAGATTAAAGGTTAAAATAAAGAAACAGGGTGAGAGACAGCTATATAGGTCTTATCGTACCGCCTTCATTCTATTGGCAAATAAATAGAGCCGCCCTAAGAAAGACAGGGCGGCTCTATTTATTTGAGGAACAACGCTAATAATATAAAAGATATGGTATAATAGCTAAGGATATGGTTTAGCTTTAGAGCTTGTTTACATAATATCTGGGGGTGAATTAGAATAGAGCGGATTATCTCAGGTAAACCTGGTGCTGAAGACATACCCCTTGATGCCAACCTAAGACCTCAGTCCCTTAATGATTTTATAGGGCAGTCTAGGATTAAGGAAAACCTGAGCATTGCTATTGCTGCCGCCAAGGGTAGGGGTGAGGCGCTGGACCATATTTTATTGTATGGCCCACCTGGCTTGGGTAAGACAACGCTGGCTTATATAATAGCCAATGAGATGGGTGTTAAAATCAGGATTACCTCTGGTCCGGCAATAGAAAGGACCGGTGAACTGGCGGCTATACTAACTAATCTCCACAGCCAGGACGTCCTCTTTATTGATGAAATCCACCGTCTGAATCGGGCGGTGGAGGAAGTACTCTATCCGGCTATGGAAGACAGGGCTCTAGACATTATCATCGGCAAGGGGCCTGGTGCCAGAAGCCTGAGGCTGAGTCTGCCTGCCTTTACCCTGATTGGTGCCACCACACGATTTGCCCAGCTAAGCCCGCCCCTAAGAGACAGGTTTGGTGCCGTCTATCGCCTAGATTTTTATGACCAGGCATCAATAGAAACCATCCTAAAACGTTCCGCCAGCATCCTTAGGGTAAAAGCTGAAGCTAAAGGGCTTAGTGAGATAGCCTGCCGTGCTAGGGGCACGCCGCGGGTATCCAATAGGATACTTAGACGGGTCAGGGACTATGCTCAGGTGATGTCTGATGGTACCGTTAACCAGAGGGCGGCAGTTGAAGCACTGTCCAAGCTTGAGATTGACCCGATAGGTCTGGATGAGATAGACCACAAGGTGCTGCATACCATAATTGAGAAGTTCAATGGTGGACCAGTTGGCCTGGATACCATTGCCGCCTCCATCAGTGAAGAGGCAGATACTATTATGGATGTCTATGAACCGTATCTGATGCAACTGGGTTTTTTAGAGCGTACCCCTCGTGGTCGCCTGGTTACACCACTGGCCTATCAGCACCTTGGGCTTCCATATAACAAAGAGAAGCACCCTCAGCCAACCCTTTTATAGTCTGGCATCCGGTATGAAGACTAATTCTGTTCTGGTTCATTGCTGTTGTGCTCACTGCACTGCCTATACCATTACCCACTGGAAGCAGCAGGGGTATGAGCCGAGCGCCTTGTGGTATAACCCTAATATACACCCCTATATGGAACATCAGCATCGTCTTGAGGCAATACAGTCCCTAGCCAAAGAACTGGATTTTCCCCTGATTGCAACCGATGACTACGACATAATAGAATACTTTCGGAGGGTAACTGGAAATGAAGCCCAGCGCTGCCGGCATTGTTTTCATCTCCGCCTGCAAAAGACGGCTGAAACCGCTCTTAAACTTGGTTTTAATGCTTTTACCTCAAGCTTGCTTATTAGCCCCCACCAGAAGCATGACCTGATACTTGAAATTGGGAATGAGCTGGCTGAAAAAATGGGTATATCCTTTCTTTATGCTGACCTAAGGAAACGCTACTCGGATAGCCGCCATATAACCAGGCCGATGGCTCTTTATCGCCAGCAGTACTGCGGCTGTGTTTATAGTGAATGGGAACGATATGACAATATAAAGACAGAATAATCTGTTAGTTAAAAAGATAAAAGTGATAGAATTAAGCAGCAATCCACTCCATATTGGCTCATAAAACTTTTTGGAGGCTAAGAGCTTGTCCTACTGTATACGCCCCATGCGGTGGGAAGACATTACTCAGGTTACCGAGATTGACCTGGAAGCCTTTCCCAGCATGCTGCCACCAACTAACTATAAGCGTGAACTAAAGAACCAGCTAGCCCATTATATTGTAGCCTATGATAACCAGAGGGCAGTCGGTGAACATAATGGGCAATACATTATTGGTCTTGCCGGCTTCTGGATTATGGCTGGTGAAGCTCATATAGTCAACATTGCCGTACAGCAGACCTATCGCCGCCGGGGCATAGGTGAATTACTGCTTATATCCCTTATTGGTCTGGCTATAGAGAAGGGTGCCCAGCTCATTACTCTGGAGGTGCGTGCCTCAAATAGCACTGCCCAGAGCCTTTATTATAAGTACGGCTTTGCCCTAAAAGGGATACGACGTGGCTATTATTCAGATAACAGAGAGGATGCCTTGATAATGACTGCAGAGGAGATATACTCAGCCTCTTTTAAGGAAAGATTGGAGCTTTTGAGGCAAGAACACTCTAAAAAATGGGGCATAGCCCTGTATCAGGGTGTGCGCTAGCAATTAAATATCCCACTATTACTCTTCAGAGGCGAGTTTACCGCCGGTTGCCCAATTATGCTTCGGGTTATCCTTAAAAATGATATGAACCTGGTCTTGGGGAACACCAATTTTAATAAATTCCTCGGTAATGCCCTTAGCCAGCTGTCTTTTTTGCTCAATGGTGCGTCCCTGCCACATCTCAATAATAACTACCGGCATAGTGCCTCCTTATCTTGATTCTAGGCAAATCTGTAGGTGATTACTACTTAATCTTCTCCATATCTTGCCCACAGCAGACGAGGGTGCCGCCACCGACCTTGGTAACTGTTACCTCGTTACGGCATACATTGCACCGGTACTTCTCACCGACCTTTTTAACGCCCATTTTAGCTCCTTTTATTAGTTCATTTTTGGAACTTTTTCTTCAAGGCTTCAATTTCCTGCAGTTTATCAAGCTCCTCCTGGCTCATGGGTTCACAGCTCTGAAGTTTGTTGTTCTCCAGCTTGATAGCGAACAGTTGACGGCACTTCCAGCAGCGATATGGCCCCTTGTAATTTGGCTCCACAAGGGAAATGGTGCCTTCGGTAGCACAGCTAGGGCATTTTATCTTGACTAACATAGCTTAATACCCCTCCTTATAGTTTTTCTATAAATGGTTATTATCAGATGATGTTTACTTTAGAAAAGAACAGGTTGGCTATCAGCCCGGCTATAATGGGGAAGAAGAAGGTGCAGGCAAGGCGGATGCCGGTGAATTTCCAACCCATTATACCTACTTCTAATGGCAAGCGGGTAAAAGCCCATAGTGACCACCCGGTCATAAAGGCAACCATAGTACCGATACCGGCACCGGCTTGTAATAGACCGGCGGCAATGGGCATAGAGGTATAGGGACCACCTGGGGATAAACCACCAACTACAGTACCAATCAGGATACCGCGAAAACCGGATTCCGTCCCCACCCACTTAGATATCATTTCGGTGGGAACAAGTATCTTGACCATGCCAGCAATAATGAAGGCAAAAATCAATAAGGGTAGAATCTGGAGCAGTATTTTGCCGGCTTCTTTTAAGCCTAGGATATGCTCTCCACCACCCTTCAGGTAAGCAATAATAAGAAGAGCGATGGCAATAACACCCATTATTATTGTTGGGATAAGCATCTGGCGAAACCTCCCGTTTTTACTCTGATTATTCATCAATTCTCAAACACCTTATAATTGCACCTGATAATATTATCAATTTGACTATAGATAGGCAAACTAACTACCCCTTTTTTATTAGAAGGCATATATTGCGAGAAAATATATTGAATGGGAAGCGGTATGAGCTTTCAGGAAGGGAACTCATTACCTGAAATCCAGCCTTTTTAGTCATTTTCTCCAGCTCGGCATAGGAAAAAAGATAATAATAGCGGTAAAGGGTTTTGCCCTTCTTTTGCCAAGGGATAAATAGTTCTTTAGATTTTAGCCAGAACCTGGGTTGCCATCGGTTCCATACCGTGATAAATGCTTCGCCATTGGGTTTTAAAACCCGCCATAGTTCGTTTAATGCCCTTTGTCTTTCTGCTTTACCCTTTATATGATGATAGGTAGCCACCGATATTGCCCAATCAAATGTCTCATTGGAGTAGGGCAGGTAACTAACATCGGCTAGTGATAGCTCGGCATCAAAGTGAAATTTCATGGAGTACTTTCGGGCAAGATTGAGCATCTCTGATGAAAAGTCAACTCCATATAGTTTAAAGCTGTTTATGAAGGGGAGGAAGTCAGGTCCATGGGCACAGCCCAGGTTAAGCAGTTTACCCTTATGCCAGCGCTGAGCTATTGTCTCCAGTTCTTTACTAAAGATAGACCAATGCCTGAAGTTGTACCACCCCGGCGCTATCTGATTAAAGACATTTTCTGGGTTGTTAACCAATAGATTATCCCTTTGGAAGCTTAGGTTGTTGCCTGAACCTGATAGACTGATTATAATACTTTGGGAAGTATAATAGAAAATGAAGAAACTGGCCAGGACGATATCGGGAGTGACCCCGGTGGCAGTGATGACCATGCCTATGGAGTGCCCAGGACATTGCATTTATTGCCCTACCTATATATTGACACCCCAGAGCTATACTCCAGAGTCGCCGGCAGTACTTCGGGCGATAAAGTGTGGTTATGACGCCAAAAAACAGGTTGAACTTAGGCTAAAAATACTATCCCAAATGGGGCACCCCACAGATAAGGTTGAGCTTATAATAATGGGCGGCACCTTTCTTGCCTGCCCGGTAGATTATCAGTATCAGGTTATTAAGGACTGTTATGATGCCCTGAATGGAGTCAGGTCAACCAATCTAGAGGAGTCAAAGCGTCTTAATGAAACCAGTAAACACCGTTGTGTCGGATTATGTATTGAAACCAGGCCTGACTGGTGCCGTCAAGGAGAAGTAGACAGGATGCTTGAGTTTGGCACCACCAGGGTGGAACTCGGGGTCCAGACAATAGATGACCAGATTTACCAGCTGGTAGGCCGCGGGCACAGGGTAAGAGATGTAGTTGACGCCACAGCATTGCTCAAGAAGTACGGTTTTAAGGTGCACTACCACTGGATGCCGGGTCTTCCTGGCTCAACCCCAGAGCATGACCTGGCGCTATCTGAGAAGTTGTTTAATGATGCCCGCTTCAGGCCGGATGGCTTGAAGATATACCCAACTATGGTGGTCGCTGGCACCGAGCTAGAATGGTGGTACCGAGATGGGCGCTATCAGCCGTATAGCGATAATACAATGATTAACCTGGTAGCTGGTATTAAAGCTATCGTCCCCAAATATGTTAGAATTTCACGGGTACTGCGCGATATTCCGGCAAAGTTTATCGTCGCCGGTCTGAAGGACTCACTGCGTGGTTTGGTGAAACAGAAAATGGAAGAGCAGGGGTTCTACTGCAAATGCATACGCTGCCGTGAATATGGTCACCGGGTACGAGATGGCTGGGAAATCGGCGAACCTGTTTTAACAAGGATGGACTACGAAGCTTCGGATGGCCGGGAGGTTTTTCTATCTTTTGAAGATGAAAAGGAAACGCTTTTTGGACTTATGCGGTTGAGGATTCAGGAAGGGCATCTTCCAGGATTAGGGCAAAAAGATGGTAGGTTGGCTATGGTAAGAGAACTTCATGTCTTTGGGCCAGAGGTTGCTCTGGGTAAGCGAGATATGGCTGCCGCTCAGCATAAAGGATTGGGCAGATTACTACTTTCAGAGGCGGAGCGGATAGCCGGTGAAGAGTTTAGCTTGCCCCTGATTGCTGTTTTGAGCGGTGTCGGCGCCCGGGAGTACTACCGCTCTGATTTAGGCTATAGCTTTAAGGGTGGCTATATGGTTAAAAAGCTTAAAGCTTATGCCGAAGCAGCACAGTCCTGATGCAGGTAACTAGGTTCTGGGAAGGATAGTATTCAAAAAATCTTTAAAATCGGGTTTATAGATTGCATTGTAAATCGTTTCCTCTGTCTCAAACCACACTTCATCTGATACATTGAAACGCATCACTGCCCCATCTTGTAGCTCAAAATCCAGAAAATGCCCCCAGGCGTAGGGTATGGTTAGTTGGACGGTTTTGGTGACACCATTTTCAACGATTACCTTTATCTTCTGGGTAACACTGCCCGATATACAGTTCTTAAGGTGTTGAATAATCTCTGAAAATCGGGGGTCTTCCCTTTCTATGATGACCATGTTAATAGGTTCGGAAAAGTGGATATCCACCCTGATGGCATCGCTTTCTAGAAGTAAAACTGCGGAGAAATAATCGTAGATAGGATGTGTACTCTCTGTTGGCTGCTCTGCCTGCGAGGCATCTTGAAGATTACATCCCGGCAGCAGGGCAAGAGACACGGCAGCAACCAGTATAAGGAGTGTTATCTTGAACCATTTCATCTTCCCACCTGACTATTTATAACGAAAATTAACTAAAAAAGTTAGCTGCCTTTGTGGCAAACGGCAGGAATGTTGCTTCTACTTCTCCTCTTGGCTCCAGCTATGCATTATTTCCTTTATTTTCTGGGCAAGCTTGGGGCTTTGTCGCAGGCGTTCAATAAGGATGGGGCAACCCTCAAGCAATGAGTTCTGGGCTGCGGTTGCCATACTGGAGATAAGGTTTTGTATTCCCAGGTCAGCTTGCTGCGAGATGTCTGCCCCCGGGGTTGACGCTAGCTGTCGTCGGATATCTTCGGCGGTAAATTTCACGGGCATTATACAGGTTTTATACCACGGGCATTCCTTGCACTGCATTATACTGTAGGCTTCATCTAAAACATCACCCATAGTTTAATCTCCTATCGGTTTCCAATAGACTAATTATACCATTTTTGGGCAACAAAGCTTGACAAATTTTGGCAAAGGGAGTAATTTAGAGAGTACAATTTAATATTGACCACTCAGAGGGGCTTGAAGCGATTCAGGCTTAATTGGAAAGCAAGTCGGTGAAAATCCGACGCAGTACCGCCTACTGTGACTGGTAATTCTACCAGGAGCCAGAACGCCAGAAATCTGGGTGCTTGGTCCTCCGCGGGAGAGGAGGTGCATCATGTTAACAGAGACATGAGGGTATTCCCCTGCCCAAGAGGCAGGGGAATTTTTTTAACTTAAAATATCTTTATTTTTAGGGGGTATTTGTTGATTACTAAGAATATAAGGGATGGTATTTGTATTCTTATCGTTTTTTGGGTTTTCAGCGTCCTGTCCATCTTAGGCTTGTTGCCCACAGTGTATGGCACGTCGGTTTCTGAAGGGATACCAACATTCGGTGTACCAGAATTTCCCATGGAAATAACAGATGACCTAGGGCGTGTGGTTATAATAGAGAAAATGCCGGAGAGGATAGTTTCTCTGGCTCCGAGCAATACCGAGATAATATTCGCTCTGGGACTGGGTGATAAACTGGTTGGTGTAACCGAGTTCTGCGATTATCCAGAGGCGGCTTTAGAAAAGGAAAAGGTAGGCGGTTATTCGGATGTTGATATAGAGAAGGTGGTTGCCATAAACCCGGACCTAATTCTAGCTGAGGATATCCACAAGCAAGAGGTCATTCCAGCGCTGGAACAGCTTGGTTTTACCGTAATTAGCCTTGTTCCTCATAACCTTGAAGAGATAATGGATTCCATAGTTTTTATTGGCGAGATTACCGGTACCGAAGAAAAGGCTTACCAGATAGTAGGCGATATGAAGCAGAGGATAAAGGCGGTAACCGATAAGACGGCTAATCTTAAAGAATCAGAAAAGCCGAGGGTGCTGTATGTTATCTGGCATGAGCCAATAATGTCGGTGGGTACCGATACCCCTATTCATGAGCTGATTGAAAAAGCGGGCGGCATCAATATTGCCCAGGTTGCTGGTGAAGGTTTCCCTACATTGGTATTAGAGGAGGTTATAAATGCCAATCCTCAGGTAATTATTGCCAATGTTGAAGATTATGAGGGTGGCGACATATCATTTCAATTCATTCTTAATGAAACCAGATTGGGAGGGGTGGATGCCCTAATTAACCAGCGTGTATATGGCATTAACGCCGACCTGACCAACCGACCTGTTCCAAGAATAATACAGGGATTGGAGCTGATGGCAAAAATGATACACCCGGAGATATTCGGTTCGGTTGAATAATAAGACACAATAGGGCAGATTTATAGATGAAGAAAGGACAAAAAACAGGTGTGCCGCAGGCGCCTAGGTTGATTTATCCTTACTGGCGAGCTCGTATCTTTGCCATTTTGGGGCTTCTGGCTTTGCTGTTGTTGATAATAGCCTTTGCCGCCTCTATCGGCAGTGTGAAAATCCCCTTTGCGACTACATCCAGCATTCTGATTTCTAAGTTGCCCTTTATTGAAATAACACCTACTTGGGCAATTGCCCATGAGACTATAGTCTGGGACATACGCTTACCCAGGGTTATTCTAGCCGGGGTGGTTGGCGCCGCTTTGGCAGTAGCCGGGGCTACCTATCAGGGGCTATTTCGCAATCCGCTGGCAGACCCTTACCTTATCGGCGTAGCCCAGGGGGCAGCCCTGGGGGCTGTCATTGGCTTTCTACTCCCGGTTTCCCTGACTGGTTTTGGCATTAGCACTGTGCCGCTTATGGCTTTTACCGGGGCACTGCTCAGTGTAGCCATAGTCTACATGCTGGCTCGGGTGGGTAAGACCCTTCCGGTAACTACTCTTATCCTGGCTGGCGTGGCTCTAGGTGCCCTTCTCGGGGCTATCGTTGCCTATTTAGCTATTAATAGCGGTCAGATGCTACAGGGAATAATGTTCTGGCTTAGCGGCAGTTTCTCATTAAGCCAGTGGTCTGAGGTACAGGTTGTGATACCAATTGTAGTAATTGGTTCAGCTGTAATCCTGCTGTTTTCCCGTTCATTAAACATAATACAACTTGATGAGGCGCAGGCTCAGCAGTTGGGTATCAATGTGGAAAGGCTTAAGCTCATCCTGCTTACCGCCGCCACCCTGGTTACTGCCGCCGCCGTTTCCTTTGTCGGCATTATCGGTTTTGTGGGCATAATCATCCCCCACGCCGTGCGGTTAATCTGGGGTCCTGATTACCGTTTCTTACTGCCTTTATCTATACTTTGTGGTGCCATTTTCCTTATTCTGGCTGATATTGTTGCCCGCACCATCGCTATGCCATCCGAGATACCGATAGGGGTGGTCACCGCTATCTGTGGGGCACCCTTCTTTCTCTATCTACTCAGACGCCGGGCAAAAATGCTTTTCTGAGGTAAAGATGATTGAGTTTAATATGCAGGGTGTTACCCTAGGCTATGGGCGCAAGCTGGTAGTAGAGGATATTACCTTTAGGGCAAAGCCTGGTGAGATGGTCGGGCTTGTTGGACCAAACGGTTGCGGCAAGTCAACCATAATCAGGGCACTGAGCCACATCATCTCACCATATTCAGGCAGGATACTCTTAAATGGCAGGGATATATCACGAATACCAAGGAGAGAGTTGGCTTGCTTAATTGGTGTCGTGCCACAGGTTCCACTATTGCCTAGCACCTTTACCGCCTTTGAGATAGTTCTTATGGGCAGGAATCCCCACCTTGGCCTGTTTCAATATGAGGGGGCTAAAGACCTGGCTATTGCCTGGCAGGCTATGGAAAAAACATCAATACAGCATCTTGCCCAGCGAAGAATAGGCGAACTATCAGGTGGGGAGATACAGTGTATTGTTATTGCTCGTGTCCTTGCCCAGGAGACGGAGGCTATTCTTCTGGATGAACCGACGGCAAATCTAGATATCAGCCGTCAGATTGAAATACTTGATTTGATAAAGAGTCTATGCCGCAAAGATGGGCTAACGGTCGTGGTTGCCCTGCATGACCTTAATCTGGCGGCGCAATACTGTGACCGATTGGTCTTGATAAATAGCGGCCGTATCCATGCTGAAGGTAAGCCAAATGAGGTTATCAAAGATGATAATATCAGGCAGGTCTATGGAGCCGGCAGTTATATTTATACCCATCCACTGAGTGGTCTGCCGACGGTTTTGCCTAACGCTGGCAGTAGTAGATATGGACGGGACTGATGCTATTTATGCGTTTTGTTATGAACAATTACTAAAGAAGTGCGTCTATTTTGGGTTGCAGGGTTGTCTCCGGTACGGCGCCAATAACGGTATCTATCACTTCACCATCCTTGAAAAACATCAATGTGGGTATTGACATAATTCCGTATTTGGCGGCTGTTTTTGGGTTCTCATCAACATTCATTTTGCAGAACTTAAATTTACCCTTATGTTTTTTGGCTAGACTTTCTACAACAGGCGCTACCATACGGCAGGGCCCACACCAGGGTGCCCATAAATCCAACAGCACCGGCTGGGTGGATTTTATTACCTCTTCTTCAAAGCTTTGGTCAGTGATATATAGTACCATTAACAATATCTCCTCTCAAATAGATTGATATATCTATAGTAAAGACTTATCCTTTTTGTGTCAATATCGTTGACAACTGGCATTAAAAGGGTTAATATCTGGTCACTGTGCGGTTGTTTGGCACTTCAGGTATAAGGGCTGTTGCTGACAGCTGGTTGATACAGCTGACGCAGAAGGTTGGACTGGCGGTAGGCAGTCTCTATCCCAGAACAGTAGTTGGCTGTGATACCAGAACTTCATCAAGCGCCATGAAACAAGCGCTCACTTCTGGGCTTCTGGCGGCCGGTGCTGAAAGCTTTGACGCCGGTGTACTGCCGACGCCAACTCTTGCCCTGGCTGCTAAAGATTTTGACGCTGGGATAATAATAACCGCTTCACATAATCCCCCGGAGTATAATGGTATAAAGCTGTTGAATACCGATGGTTCTGCTTTTGATTCTAACCAACAGCAGGAGATAGAGGAGATAGTATTGGGCGAATCCCTACCTGTTGCCTCGTGGGACAGGTTTCAAATTGGTAATGTTTACCACGGTGCAGTTGAGAAGCATATTGAGAATATACTAGAAGACTTCCCCCAAAAAGTTAAGCTTAAGGTAGCCTTAGATTGTGGCTGTGGTGCTGGCTCTGTGATTACTCCACATTTATTAAAAAGAATGGGTTGTGAAGTAATAGAAATAAATTGTCATCCCAGCGGGTTCTTTCCTCATGATGTTGAGCCAACCGAGGCTAATCTGGCAGAATTAGTGAATAAAGTCATTGAGTCCGGTGCCGACTTGGGCATTGCCCATGATGGTGATGCTGACCGAATGATGGCAGTGGATGACCAGGGTAGATTTGTTGGCGGCGATAAACTGCTAATGATTTTAGCTCGGGAGCTGTCAGCCAAGGATGTTGTAACCACCATAGATGCCTCTATGGCAATAGATGAAGTCGGTTTTAGAGTTATTCGCACCTGTGTTGGTGATAACCATGTATCCCAAGTACTTAAAAAGGGGGGTGATTTTGGTGGTGAGCCATCGGGGAGCTGGGTTTTCCCGAAAAAATCTCTATGCCCTGATGGCATTTACGCCGCCGCACAGATTGTGTCTATCGCCAGCAGAAACAAGTTATCCCGGCTGGTTGATGACATACCCAGCTATCCGATAATACGCGGTAGTATCAGCAGTGACGGAGTGGTTCTTTCTAGCCTGGAAAAGAAGCTGGTGACGGAAATAAAACCGCTATCGGTAAATAAGGTTGATGGTATTAAACTAGACCTTGAAGGTGGCTGGCTCCTTATCAGGGTCTCAGGTACTGAACCCAAGATAAGGGTTACCGTTGAGGCAAAAACAGAGAAGAAGGTTCGACAATTGTATGATAACAGCATAAGGTTGATAAGGGAGTCTTTAGCTAGAGGCAAGGAGAGATAGATAGAATGAAGGCAGTTATTCTAGCTGCTGGAGAAGGCAGCCGGATGCGACCCCTGACCTATACACGACCCAAGGTAATGCTGCCCATAGCCAACAAGCCTATCCTGGAGCACCTGCTGATTGAAGCTGTTGGGGCTGGTATTAAGGAATTCATCTTTGTTGTTGGTTATCATGATGAGCAGGTGCGCGATTACTTTGGCAATGGAAAGGGGTGGGGAGTAAAAATAGATTACATAACCCAGAGGAAAAGGCTGGGTACTGCTGATGCTATTAAAGGGATTAAATCCTTAGTTAATGGCAAATTCCTAGTAATAAATGGCGATATCATCGCCAGCAAAGAGGATATTATAAGCCTGTCTATAAAGGACGATAACACCATAGGTGCCAAAGAGGTAGAGGATGTTAGTGACCTGGGGGTGGTTGAGGTGAATGGTAGCCGAGTAGTACGCATCTGGGAAAAAACTAGCCAACCCCCTTCCAATATAGCCAATACCGGCCTGTATCTCTTCACACCAGCTATATTTGATGCCATAGCCCAGACACCAAGATCGCCACGGGGGGAGTATGAAATAACCGATTCCCTGCAGCTTATGATAGAGCAGGGATATAATGTTGCCTATCAGAAGATTGGCTACTGGCTTGACTGCAGCTACCCATGGGACCTACTATCTGCCAATGAATCCCTTCTGGATGGGAATGAAGCACGGAACCTGGGTGAAGTTGAAAAGAATGCAATAATTAAAGGGGCTGTTTCTATTGGTAAGGATACTATAGTAAGGTCAGGCTGTTATATAGTTGGTCCGGTGACTATTGGTCGGGATTGCGATATTGGTCCCAACTGCTACATCCGTCCCTTCACTTCAATTGGTGATGGCTGCCGTATTGGTTTTGCTGTTGAGGTAAAGGGTTCTATAATTATGAATGGAAGCAAAATCCCTCACCATAACTATGTGGGTGATAGTATTCTTGGTGAGAGGTGCAATCTGGGTGCTGGCACTAAGATTGCCAATCTTAGGCTGGATGAGAAAGAGATATGTGTCGCCGGTATAGATACCAAGAGACGCAAACTAGGAGCTATAATAGGAGATAGGGTTGAGACCGGGATTAACGCCAGTATCAATGTGGGCAGTCTAATAGGTAATAATGCTGTCATTGGGCCGGGTGCTGTAGCCAGCGGAATTATATTACCCGGTACGAGGGTGTTTTAGGAGGGGAAAGTCATGAAGCAGGCAGTAATATTAGCCGCCGGGGAGGGTAAAAGGCTGAGGCCGTTTACGGTCAACAAGCCGAAGGCGATGCTCTCGGTAGCTGGTAAGCCGATACTTCAATATGTGGTCGAATCACTGGCACAGAATGGTATTCGTCATATTGTACTTATAGTTGGCTATAGAAGAGAGCAGATATTTGATTATTTTGGTTCCGGGGAACAGTTTGATGTTGAAATAACCTATGTAACCCAGGAAAAGCAACTAGGCACAGCCCATGCTCTCTTACAGGCTAAATCGTTAGTTGATAGTGAATTTATGGTTTTATCAGGGGATAAGCTGATAGAGGCTGATACTATCTCACAGTTTGTCTCTGTGAAACCCGAGGCGATGCTGGTTAAGAAAATGGAGAATCCGTTTAGAAGCTCAGTGGTAAAAGTTGATGAAGGTTCGGTAAAAGAGGCAATGCGCTGGGAGCGGCGGGCTTCAGGCCAAGGTCGGGAGCTAGGCATCTATATGGTAAATACCGGTATCTATGCCCTTACCAAAAGGATATTTAAACTTGTTGAAGGTGAGCAGAACATCCCTATTGTTTTAAATAATATGCTTGACCAAGGGGGGAAAATAAGTGCTATAGAAACAGATGGTATCTGGCTTGATATAATATATCCTTGGGATATATTAAGCCTTAATGGTGCTGTACTACGCAACATACAAGCTAATATAGGCGGTACTATAGAGGCTGATGTGTCAATGAAAGGTTTAGTCTCGGTGGGAGAGAAAACAGTAATTAAGTCAAACTCATATATAGTCGGGCCGGTGGTTATTGGCCGCGGATGTGAAATAGGGCCTAACGTATGTATTTTGCCGGCTACCAGCGTTGGTGATAATGTGGTTATATCGCCTTTTACAGAGATAGAGAACAGTGTTATAGGTAATGATGTCACTATTGGCCCCAGTTCTATTATACAGGACTCTGTTATTGATAAGGGTTGTATTATAATGGGGCATTTTGCTGCCATAAGGGGTGAAGCCGAAGTCAAAATTAATGATGAACACTACCCGGTAAATATCGGAGCGATGTTGGGCGAGGGCTGTAGCTTGGGCAGTCATGTAGTTGCCCGGCCGGGTGTTATTGTTGGCAATTATACGCAGGTTCAGGCGCTGAAACTGGTAAGCGGACAACTACCAGATAAAAGTCTGGTGTTCTAATTATGTGTGGTATTGTCGGTTATATTGGGAACAAGCAGGCTCAGCCTATTCTGTTTAATTGCTTAGCTAGGCTTGAATATAGAGGCTATGACTCCTGTGGTGTAGCTATAGCTGATAATGAAGTCAAGCTGTATAAGGATGCTCTCCGGGTAGGAGTAATGGCCAGAAGAGCACCAACCCTTAGTGGGGTGCTGGGCATTGGTCATACCAGGTGGGCGACCTGTGGTGAGCCATCCATGATAAATGCCCATCCACATAGCGATTGTACCGGTAGAATCGCTGTGGTACACAATGGCATAATAAATAATTTTAAAGTGCTTCAGCAGAAACTAATCGCAGAAGGGCATCATTTTATCTCTGAAACGGATACTGAAGTAATATCGCACCTAATAGAGAAGTACTATAATAGCAGTTTAGAAGAAGCGGTGGAGGCCACCCTTAATGATATCAGGGGTTCTTATGCCATTGCCGTAATCAATGCCGGTGAGCCCAAATTAGTAGTCGCCAGAAAAGACTGCCCCTTGATAATTGGTGTTGGCGACCAGGAGGTCTTTGTTGCTTCGGATGTCCCAGCCATACTTGACTACACCAATCGGGTGATATATTTAGAAGAGGGTGATATCGGAATCATTACCAGTGCTGACATAAAGATAATGAAAGACGGCGTTGAGGTAACTAGAAAAGAACAAAAAATATCATGGAGCATTGAAGAGGCACAAAAGGCGGGCTATGAGCACTTTATGCTCAAGGAGATTCACGAACAGCCCAGGGTGGTACGGGACACTCTAGTCGGATATTGCCAAGAAGCAGAGCCAATAGTTGACTTGGAGTGGATGAGAGATGCTGGCATTGAAGCCATGCTCATCCTGGCGTGTGGCACTTCCTATAATGCCGGTCTGGTAGGTAAATATATTTTTGAGGAGCTTCTCAGAATTCCAGTAAGGGTGGAGCTGGCTTCAGAATTTAACTACTACCCTCAGACTTTGGCCAAGACTATGGCTATCGTAATAACACAGTCTGGCGAAACCGCTGATGTCCTTAGAGCGGCACGAAGGCTGCAAGAAGGAGGCTGCCGGGTTTTAGCCATTACCAATGTAGTGGGTAGTACTGTCAGCCGATTGGCTGACCAGACTATTTTTACCAATGCCGGACCTGAAATAAGCGTGGCTTCTACCAAGAGCTTTATGGCTCAACTTGTACTGCTTTATTGGCTGGTAATGTCATATTCCCGGGCTGATGTTAAAAGATTAGCCGATATGTTAATGGAAATTAGACAATTGCCAAATAAGATTCAACGGGTGTTAGATAATAAACCTAGAATTAAGAAGTGTGGCAAGTACCTGTCGCATTATCAAAATGTGTTCTTTATTGGTAGAGGCATTAACTACCCTATAGCTCTGGAGGGGGCATTGAAGCTGAAGGAGATTTCCTATATCCATGCTGAAGGATATGCCGCCGGAGAACTAAAACACGGTCCCTTTGCCTTACTGAGCAAGGATACTCCAGTAGTTGCCATTGTGGCTAATGATAGTACCATTGATGCTATGATAGGGAATATCAGAGAAATAAAGACCAGAGGCGCGCCGGTAATAGCTATCTGTGAGGAAGAAAACGGCTCTGTTAGCGAGATAGCTGACTTTGTAATCACCGTGCCCAAGGTTGATTACATATTCTCACCAATAGTTAATACCATTGTTATACAACTGCTGGCTTATTATGCCGCTAAAGAGAGAGGCTGCCCTATTGATTTTCCGCGGAATCTGGCTAAAAGCGTAACTGTGGAGTAGAAAGAAACATTTTTAAGTCCGTTATTTATCCACTTGGGATATTTTTACCAATCTCCAGGCGATAGTCTCACAGAGCACGGTTATATCTTCGGCAGAGAGGTATCCAGATATATTGCTTTCAAACAGGATGCTGCCTTCGGGAGTAAGCTCATCATCACCATGCCATAGGACCAGGGTTAATGGCACACGGCTGAAAGCATTGATGGTGACGGATAAATCGCCATAATCTGCCCTGTAACCGCCAAGCTTGTTAGCGGTATCAAGTAGCTTCTGAGGTTCCTGTCCAAAGTTGTCTACTAGGGGCTTGATGGCTCTCTTGTAAAATGTGGGGAAGTAGCTAGCCCCGTCCGGCAGTTCCTTATAGGTTATCTTTTTGCTGGTAATAGGGCTACCACTGGCTTGGATTAGATAATGGAGTATTAAAAGTTTCTCTCTTGGCTGAACCGGCTCCTGGCTGCATAGCGGGGAAACATCCGCTTCAGGCAAAATTATCTGGTAAGCCCTGTTTAGATAAACAATGGTTATTATTTTCTTACCGGCAGGTAGCTTTAATTCAGCCCCGGCCTTTTGGCATTGCTCTTCCAGGTTGATACTGGCAAGCTTTTGTTTAGCCAGTTTGAGTGCCAGCTCGTATCCGCGCTGATTGTTTCTCTGGCTGGGTGGGGTTAAAGAGCTTCTTTTCATTAATATTTTTATATTTCAAGCCAGGAGTGTGAGTAGAGCGTTTCACCGCTTAAGACGCGAACGGTTTTTACATATTCCGTTTCCTTCAGACTTAGAGAAGCCATGTCTAGCTTTTCACCATCCATTACCCGGTGTACCAGTTTAACTATTTCTGGCATTTCACCCCTGGTTAGTCTGATTAACTCTTGGTCAAAGGCATCAACTATAGCTGAATAAAGCCCGTACTTCATTAGCATTGCCAGGTAGGTGCGGTTGAGATAGGGCCTCAGGTGAGCCGGAGTGCCGTTGGAAACATTAGACAGGCCAACAATGGATTTACAGCCGGGGGCAATATCTGCCAGCATGCTCATAAACTCAAGGCAGGCTTTTACCTGGTTTATTTCCACGCTGACCGGGGTGACGATAGGGTCAATCCATATGCTCTCATTAGGGATGCCCAGTTGGTTGGCTTTATAAACAAGGTCAACAGCCAGCATACACCTTTCATTGGCATCCCGGGGCATGCCCTCTATCCCCCAAATGAGACCTATCATATAGGCATCATATTCCCTGACCATGGGTAGAACCTTTTCCAGCCTCTCGGGTTGTAGAGATATGGAATTGATTAGTGCCCTCTTGTGGCAGGCTTTTAAGCCAGCCTCGGTAGCCAACGGGTTGGTCGTATCCAGTGATAAGGGCTTGTCAGTAACCTCCTGCACGATGTTGATTAGCCAGGTCATCAGCTCATCGCCGGCTTTACGGGCGGGACCGATATTCAGGTCAAGATAGTCCATGCCGGCATCAGCCTCAGCCTTAGCCATTTTTTGAATTGGTTTTGGCTCTCTTTCCTTCAGTGCCGGGCCGATGGTCTTTGATATTATATTTATGTTTTCCCCGACGAGTATCATAGGCTCCCTCCTACTGTTTCCATGTCTTGAGATAAGCCGGGATGTGGGCTCCTTCCCTGGGGCCAATTAGAATCTCCCAGTCAGGCAGTTCTTCTTCCAGACCCCCACTTTCAATGGCTATATAGCCTGGGATTATCAGTTTGCGGTGTTTAACCTTATCGGCGATGCCGCATTTCTTAATAAAGGGGGCAATGGTATCGGCACCAAACTTTCCGGCTGCCCATGAAGTCATCACTGAAAGCCCCTCAGTGTCCTTGACCAGCAGATAGCCTGGAATACGGCTATTTTCTATCTCACCGGAGACAATAAAATAGGTAAGAGAGAAGTTGGAAGTAATCAGAACCGGGGAGTTTTCATCAGGTCCACCAACCTCATAGATACCCTCGGTAGTAGCCAGCGGGCGCTGTGGGTCGGTAAAGATGTTCAATCGGAGTACCAGCAGTGGGAACAGGCTCTCCCCCTGAAAATCGGAAAGGACTATTATACCGCCGTATTTGGCGATAAAGGTAGCGGCAATCAAGGCTTCCTTCATCGGGTTCTCCGTCATCTCATTAGCCAGGATAATGGTGGGATAGCCCAGGGGGCGGAACTTTTTCACCAGTGCTGCTCTCCTTATTATAACCTGGCTCTCAAATGCCTGACGCAGTGTCCTTGCCCCGGAATCGATAATAATGTCCTGAATCCCGGACTGACTAAGCTTGGTGGTCAGCTGGGCAAGCTCTTCCAGATTGCCAGCTTTAACGGCTAAGGGACAGGAGTTATCCTTAGCCAGCGCCGTTACCTGCTCGATATTATTCTTGGTAGCGGCGTAAAGCAGGGGTTTTCGGTCGGCGCAAACTTCTAGTCCGATAGCCAGCATATCAGGGTTATCACTCATTAGAATAATGTTAGCTTCACTATTTTGCTTAACCTTGGTTACCAGAGCCTTAAATCTACTGGCATCCTGTGAGTCACACCTTACTGCCATTAGTTCTGGGCGGAGGGTCAGTCCAACCCGGTCATACTGGAGATTATTAAATCTCTCCAGACGGCTATCAACCTCAGCTTTAGCCATAGTATCACTGATGATTATGGCAAGGCCGGGTGGATTTTCAAATCTCTTCTCGTGGCGGAACATAACTGTTTCTCCGCCGACCTTTATTGCCCGCTTACCAATGCCGATGGTAACCGCTTTGATGGGTGGAGCCGATGCTTCCTCCAGTTTGGCCTTTGCCTCTGGGGATACATAGGGGCAGGCAGCCAGTTCTGCCTTGCCGGCAGCCAGACTCATGGCAAAAGCAAGGCAGGTAGGCACCCCACACTCACCACAGTTGGTCTTGGGCAGTAATTTAAATATCTCTATTCCGGTAAGCGGCATTTTAAACTCCTTCCCTTACATTATAGGTTCCATACTTAGTGCCGGGTGCCCCTTTCCCTGTAAGAAGGGTAGGATTTCTTCCTCGGTGACGCCCACAGTTTCGTCAGCAATCATATCCATAAGGTTAGGAACGCCGATTTCTTTAGCCCTAGCACTGAAACGGTCGGCAATCTCCTCCTTTAGCATTTTAGGCATCCAGACCAGACGCTTGATACCACCATCGGCGATGAGGAATTTTCTCTGAGTGATGTTGTACTTGCCATGGCCGACAAAGCCGGGTGTGCTTATACCACCCCCGATGGTACCAGCCAGCGTGGTGAACTTCATGCCACAGGGGGTAATAGCGGTATATTCCCTGTTTACTGTCATTATTCCATTACATAGCGGCAGGACAGCGGCAATGCATTCGCAGCAACCGCAAGTAGTCATCGGGTCATTTATTATACTATAGAAGTTATAGTGGTCTATCTTGCCCCGCGAAGCCTTGATGACAAACTCGTTGACCCCTTTCCACTGCCCCATCTTGGCATCTATGACTTCTCCTTTGGCTACCGGTTGATTGGGCCCGGTGGGATTTATCTCATAAGACGCTTTACAGTCCATCCAGTTATAAGAGCCACAGAGTCCGGTTCTCTCTGGGCTGATCATGCAAACATGGCTCGGGGCAAAGGACTGACACAGGGTGCAGGAGTAGTATATATCAATGGTCTCGTCGGTCATGCCTTCAATTCGGACATCCCGGGTGGCATATACCTCTTTGGCTTTGGCTATAATATCCTTTACCTTGTCAGGTTCGGTGTAAATTTTTACCTGTATCTTATCAAAAATACAGCCAAAGTCCTGATGCAGCTTGGCATGAAGAATGGAACCGATATGGTAGAGCTTAAACCCCTTTTCCACAGCCGCTTTACTGACCCGCAACCAGGCAATGTCCCTCTGACCGATGTGCATCACCCCCTGAGCATAGTTTATCAGGTGGTGTATCTGCCTCTCCAGAATGGGCTCATAATCCTCCTGCATCTCTCTGCCAGCGACCTCTACGGTTATAGCCATAGGTAATTTGGAAGCGGCGGGAATATCGGTTATTTCCGGACCAATTACTTCAATCTTGCCGTCCTCCACCTCCTCCATACGCTTTGAGGTAACCCACTCAACCATTTGAGTTTTACCACCACCACACTCCAGATAGATATCATCACCACGTACCCTCTCACCCTCAAAGGCAGGACCATAGGCAACCGGCACCGGTACCTCAGCCACAGCGACCTTCAACCCCCTTACCTCTATTGCTCTGGAGACTATCTTATTGTGGGGAACATTGGCGACAACATGCTCATAGGTGCAGATTCCGGTTGGCAGAATTTCTGGAATTGGTGTATCGGCGATGGTGGGGAAGCCCCAGTTAACGGCACCGGCGGCATTGGCATACCACTCATCGGTGACATAGCCTAGAGGCATGGCAAAGGCGAAGGTGCGGTCTTTATTATAAATTAAGTTCTTCCTGAAATCACCGGGCTCAACACCACCGAAAGACATAGCCACTCTGGTGGCAAAGCCCATGGCAAAGACGGCGGCTGTCACGTCTGGTCCGAAAGAAACAAGTCGGGTTGGCCAGCCTATTTGTACCCCAGCCTTAACCAGCTGTTCCGAAAATCTTTTACCATCATTCTCGGCACACATAAAAACATAGAGGTTCTTCTGCTGGAGCTCCTGGGCTATCTTGACGGCTATCTCATTACTCGGAGCGGCACCAAGGATAGCGGCAAAACCAGGGGCGGTGCCGTCAACGAATTCAATGCCCCTCTTTCTCAGGATGATGTCATCGGCGGCACCCAGCCAGATATTGTTATCATTCGGGTCCTCTGTCTTGGTGTAAAAATCGGGCTGCTCAAGGTAGCGTATGGCTTCAATAACCTCTTCGGCAAAGAAGGTAGCCATACCGGCGTCAAGGGCTGGAGCCAGATAGGGCAGGGGGTGAGTCTCGCGCACCGGTGGTGGCAGCAGTGAATGGCACCGCTCAAGTACCTGCTGCATATCACCCAGCTTCTCCACCTTGATACCCAAAATGCCGTAGATTGTTGGCAGGTAATAGGCAGTATTGGGGAAGCCCACCGGTTCGCTGGTTCCCCATTTCTCCATAGCCTCCTGCCATTTCTTCTCAGCCTGTCCCACAATTTTATGGGCTCCTCTTATGGCTGCTGAGGCAATAATTTTTGACATCTTAATCCCCTATCTCCTTAATATCGGCTTTTATACTGCTTCAAGCTCCCGACGCATTGCCATATCATAGAGCACCCTTCCCCTAGCCTTATCAATACCCAGAGCCTTTCGCTTCTTATCAATGTGGCTAATTATTAGTTGCGCTGACCTGATTGGGTCCGGCTCAAAAGCCCACATGCCACCGTAAATCTCTTCAAAGTTTTTGAACAGGTAATTGGTTAGTTCCTCACTGCCGGTGGTGGGCCAAATGACACCAAAAACGGTAAATACCCCTGAGGCGACAAAATACTGACCTATGGAAATAGCCTTCTCACTCATCCACTCAGGGGCGGCTCCGGCTACCGGAAGGTCGCTGATGTCATCCCCCAGACCGCCATCTTTAACCATAGCTGTAGCCGCCATCAGGATTCGGCTGTTGTCAACACAGGAACCAACATGTAGTACCGGTGGGATACCCACTGCTTCACATACTGAAGCCAAGCCCTTACCGGCATACTCAGCGGCTGCTTCGGGAATCATAAGCCCGGCCATGGCACTAGCCATAGCACTACATCCAGTTTGAAGTACTAGAACATCGTTCTTTATCAGTTCTTTGACCAGGGTAATATGGGCTTCATTATGGGTAACCCGGGCGTTATTACAGCCGACAACTCCGGCTACCCCCCTAATGCGTCCGTTAATTATATTGTCATTAAGCGGGCGGTAAGATGCGCGGAAGAGACCGCCCAAAAGGTAGTTAATGGTTTCATGGCTGAAGCCGGCTATCAGGTCGGTTTTTTCCTTGGGAATGGTTATATTAGAACCCCTCTTAGGAAAGTTCTCAATGGCAATCTTGATTACTTCCTTAGCCGATTCTATAGCCCGGTGCTCATCAAATTCAACATGGATAGCACCTGGGATTTTAGCCTTGGGCGAGGTGGTAATAATCTTGGTGTGGAAGCACTGGGCAATATCGGGCAGGGATTCCATAATGCACTGGACATCAACCACCATAGCGTCCACAGCACCGGTTACAATAGCCAGCTCCTGCTGTAGAAAGTTGCCGGCAAGAGGTACTCCGTGACGCATCAGTATCTCGTTAGCGGTACAGCACATACCAGCCAGGTTTATACCCTTAGCCCCTTTAGACTTGGCTAGCTTAATAATCTCAAGCTCTTGAGCGGCAGCGACGATTACTTCAGAAAGCAGTGGCTCGTGACCGTGAATTATAAGGTTTACCTCATCAGCTTTAAGCACCCCGAGATTTATCTGTCCTGGCACTGGAGCCGGAGTGCCAAAGAGGATATCCTGAAGCTCGGTGGCAATCATACTGCCGCCCCAGCCATCAGCTAGGGATGTCCTGACTCCCTGTTTGAGCAGGTTCTTGTAATCCTGGTCAACACCGCTATGGGTTCGGTGCATTATCTCCACAATCTCCCTGTCAATCCCTCTAGGGGCAACACCCTGCTTCCGCCATAGCTCCTGCCTTTTTATAGGCGCCCTTTTTAGAAATTTTAATTCTCCATCCTGTCTGCCAAACTCAGACAAAGCTATCTTACCAACATCAACGGCTATTTCTTGATTGCTGCGATTACCAATCTCAACACCGAAGTCCAGAGCCAGCTGAAGAAGTTTCTGCTCATCCTTAATTTGATAGCCTGGGGCTTCTCCCTTGGCTACTGAAATGAAAAGCTCGGCTGTTGCCCGTCCGTGATCAGAGTGTGCCGCGGCACCGCCGGCTATCATGCGGGCGAAATTGCGGGCAGCTATTGTCTCAACGCTAGCACCGCAGATACCACGACGCTTTTTCTTTTCCTGCGGGGTTTCTTCTTTTCCTTTAGGTAAGGGGACGCGGCAGGGTCCCATACCGCAGTTCCTACAGCAACTGCCCACAGAACCTATGGGGCAGGGCTTCATCGCCTGGGCACGGTCAAAGGCCAGGTTAATTTCAGCATGGCAAGCCTTATTTATTAACTCTGTGCTGGCTGGGTCAATACTCTTCTTCTTTTCTTCTTCAGCCATTTATTTCACTCCTGCATTTATTTGTTTTTTAAAGCTTTTCCTAAAGCATTGATATTTAGGGCTGGCAATCACGGCATAGTCCGTAAAGCTCCAAACAGTGGTAATAAATATCAAAGCCAGTTTTTTGTGCCACTCGTTTATCAATAGCCTTATCTACCGGCTCGGCAACATCAATAATTCGGTCACACTTTTGGCAGTGAAAGTGGTAGTGGTTTTTATTATTGCCATCAAAGCGACTCAGACTGCCGGTAAGTTTAATTTCTTCTATCTTACCTTCCTGTTTTAAGGACTTAAGGTCCCGATAAACAGTCCCAAGGCTGATGTGTGGGATTTCCTGCCTTACCTGCTCATATATCAAGCTGGCGGTGGGGTGTTCATAGTTGTCCTTCAGCACCCTTAGGATAGCTTCCTTCTGTTTCGTTTTTCTCGTCATCAGGCTAGTTTTTCCTCTATATGCTAATAATAATCATTACTAATTATAATCTAATTTTGTAAATAATGCAAACAGAGTTAAGAGCCAGCCTATTTGGTGGTTGAAAGCTCGTCTATCATTTCCCGGACCAACTTTATTGCCTCAGGGTGCCTCATAATTACGATATCACCACCGGCTAAGAGCAAGACCATGGCTGACATAGCTTCCATCAGGATACCCCGTTTTTTGCTATCCCCGAGCTTGGGCTCTTCCTCGGTTGGGGTTTTTACCTCCTTGGTCTTCCAGGTTTCTCGGGCTATATTACAGATAATAGGGAACTGAAGTTTTTCGTCCTGCTGGGTCAGTGCCGCCATTCTTATCCTCTCCATTACTGAATAGGCGTATTCAATACCGTAACCTATACCACTGACGGTCGGGTCTATTATTATCTTGTCATCAGGAACCCCAAGATTGCCAAGAAGGATATTAAGTTGCTTGGCTAGGTTTATATCTATCGGGGTTGAAGCGACTACAGTGTGACCATAGCCAAGGGCGGCGGCGGCAATTTTTTTGTAATCTCCCTCTTCAACCGGGCCTATTATCAGGTTTTTCCCCTGGCAGATTTCGCAGACCTTTCTCAATACTTCGGTATCCTTATCATGGTTGGCGGTCCCCCAGACGATTAAAGGAACAGCTATAGCCTCGGCTACCTTTTTGACTACCTCAGCGGCTTTATCCGCCCCGCGATTAAGTCTATTGGGGTCAGTACTCTCCAGTTGAAGACAGAGCATCTCTGCTCCGTAGTCATTGATACACTTCTTAGCCCAAGCAACCGGGTCATCGGTTACACCGGTAAAGGGTTCAAGTGCCGTCTCAGGCCAGTTATCGGGCGGTGCATCATATACCTCCATAGCTATTCTGGGCAGTCTGGGCATATCTCCTTCAAAAAGGTGAAATGGATAGGATGTCTCACCTCCGACGGTTACTGCTTTATCCCCTTTGCCCAGTGTTATTTCCTTGATTCTGCCGCTGTATGATATCCTGGGAATCTCAGACGTCATTTGTGCCTCCTAGCCTATGCCGGATTCTTTCTCTTTTCACTGCCATACCACTCCTGGCCATACCAGTATCTTTCACCGGCTTGGAGGTACTTTAATTGTTCCTGCCTGTTTCTCAGTTTCTGACGCCACCGGCCGGCATTCTCTCCCTCGGGTTTGCCTTCTTCAAAGGTTGCTCCCAGAACCTTAACCTTTTCCCGGCCGGGTGCCTTCTCTTCTTTTATCTCATATTCCATTAGTCCCCTCCATCCGTAGATTAGGTTTGGTTATAGCTCCTAAATCAGCCCGGCAGCCAGTTTGGCCGCCTTTACCGTATTGGACATAAGCATAACTATGGTCATGGGACCTACGCCACCGGGCACTGGGGTAATGGCCTTAGCCTTCTCCTTCACCGAATCAAAGTCAACATCGCCGCAAAGGATAGACTTACCCTGAGCAGTTTTGCCTATACGATGAGTGCCAACATCTATTACCACTACACCTTCTTTAACCATATCCGCAGTAATGGCCCTTGGTTTCCCTCCGGCGGCGACAATAAGTATATCAGCCCGTCTGGTGTGGGCGGCAAGGTCTTGGGTTCGTGTGTGGCATATGGTGACAGTGGCATTGGCACCAACCTTCTTTTGCAAGAGCATATTGGCTATGGGTTTGCCCACAATGTTGCTTCTGCCGACAACAACCACCTCGGCACCTTCAGTCTCCACTCCTGAACGCATTAAAAGCTCCTGGATACCGTGTGGCGTACAGGGTAGATAATCCGGTTCCCCAATCATTAGTTTACCAACATTCACTGGATGGAAGCAGTCAACATCTTTATTCGGGTTAATAGCCATAAGAACATTGTTCTCATTAATATGCTTGGGTAAAGGTAGCTGCACCAGGATACCGTGAATCTTGGGCTCTTTATTCAACCGGTTAATGAGAGCCAGTAGTTCCTGCTCGCTGGTTTCAGTGGGCAGGTCATATCTCTCAGAATAGATGCCCAATTCCTGGCATGTTTTTACTTTGGAGCCAACATATGACTGTGATGCCGGGTCATCACCAACGAGAATGGTAACCAGACCGGGCACAATGTTGCACTCTTCTTTAAGCTGACAGATTTCCTGCTTTAGCTCCTCGCGAATCTGTTTGGCAATTTCAGTACCATTAATAATCTCTGCCGTCATTATCCCTCCTTGTAGGTTCTTATCGGGGCATCAGTCTTGGCCCAGAATAGTGCCCATCAGCTCACCAACCGCCTTCACCGCCTTTGAGCTATCAGGCAGTTCCAGGAGCGGCCTCTGTTCCAGGTCATATTTATAGATTTCCTCGTCTAAAGGTATGATAGCTATCGGCTTAATACCCAAATGCTCCATTTCTTTAGCAATATGAGTATCCAGTTTATTCGGGACGAAATTAATTATTACCGACTGCCTTTTGACATCAAGCTTTAGTTCTGCGATTAGCTCTATTATACGAGACGCCGTCCGTATACCCTTTACTGAATGGTCAGAGATTATAAATAGCTGATCAATATTCTCGGTAGTTCGGCGGCTCAGGTGTTCCATACCAGCCTCGTTATCCATAACCATACAGGCATAATTTGGCCTTAGTTTATCAATAAAGCCCTTAAGAACCGTATTTGGGTAGCAATAACACCCCGTTCCTTCCCCCCTGCCCATTGTTATCAGGTCTAAATTTTCACTTTCAACGATGGTTTCATTTAACTTGAATTCCAAATAAGCCCCTTTGGTAAGACCGCTGGGTATGCTTATCTTGTCCTCATTAAAGGCAGCCAGTATTGAACCAATGGTCTTCTCTACCTTTAGACCCAGGCTTTCTGCCAGGTTAGCATTGCCATCGGCATCGACTGCCAGAATGGGCACCAATCCATCCCTCTTCAGGTAGCGGATAATTAAGCTGGCTATTGAAGTCTTACCGCTACCACCCTTACCGGCTACAGCAACAGAGAAACCCATAATATTCACCCTGCCTTCACTGAAGGAAATTCGTCAGCATTAGTATGTGGTAGAAATAGAGCCGCCATATAATTTCCCATAAAATCAGCATTCTCAGAGAGCTCAAGATTGGTCATCATACCAGCAATCATCTGACCATCATTAAGAAGGTCGGTAGAGAAGGATGTTAATCTGGCTCCCAGCAGGGAACCATTGCCTATGAATATAAATCTGTCGCGGGGCAGGTCGGGTAAAAGTCCGATGGTAATAGCATTTTCAATATTTATGTTACTGCCAAAAGTACCGGCTATAATCACCTGCTCTATTTTAGGACACTTAGCACCCAAGCTTTTAATCAATGTCTGACAGCCGGCATACATAGCCGCCTTTGAGCGGATGAGGTTTTCAATATCAATCTCAGAGATAACAATATCCTTGCCAATTTGGCTCTCTGGAGCCCAGACAAGGACATACTCATAGCCATCATCACCCTGCCTGAGACTTTTAGTTTTTAGCCCTGAATTAAACTTGCCTTTCTGGTCGATAACTCCAGTCTTAAGCATTGCTGCGGCGATATTTATCAAACCTGAGCCGCAGATTCCCTTAGCTTTGTCATTACCGATGGTATAAATAACAGGCTCGTAGGTTGATGGACTGATGTCAAAACCCTCAATAGCCCCGGAGGTGGCTATCATACCATGTTTTATACCACCACCTTCAAAGGTGGGCCCGGCAGAACAGGAGGCGGTCACCATCCAGTCTGAATTACCAATTACTATTTCGCCATTGGTGCCGATATCTATATACAGCGTTAACTTTTTTCTCTGGTATAATCCGGTACCAAGAACACCAGCCACTATATCACCGCCAACATAGCTGGCTACCGAAGGAATGGTGTAAAGGTGAACATGCTCTTCTACCCCAATGCCAAGGGAGCTTGCCTTGACCAGCGGTATAGTGTTGGCTGTCGGTACATAGGGAGATAGCCTGAGGTATTTGGGGTCAAGACCGAGCAGGAGCTGGACCATTACTGTATTGGCGGCAACAACAATGTGGTTAATATCCTTGATTTCAACCCCTGACTTGTTGATTATCTCTGTAATGAGGCTGTTAATGGTGGCTACAGCCGCCCGCTGTAGCTTCTTAAGACCGCCCGTTTTTTGAGCCCAGGTTATGCGACTGATGACATCCTCACCATAACTTACCTGTCGGTTGTAATCTGTACTCTGAGCCATAACCCTGCCCCGGTTCAGGTCCAACAACTGACCACGGATAGAAGTAGTGCCAATATCAAAAGCCAGTGAGTAGTTGCTGGCTCTGGTATCACCAAGTTCAATGTTGATGAGCCTTAGGGCAGGCTCATCCAGCAATATGGTAACAGTAGTTTTCCAATTACCGTCCCGTAATACCTGAGTCAGCTTCCTTACCACCCCAAAGTCCACAGAGATTTTATCAAGTTTACACTGCTGTTTTAGGCATCTAAGTAAGCGTGACAGGTCAGAAGTGTTATCTTTTAGTGTTGGTGGTGGCGAAACAAGATAGTGTTTGCTAACCGGAGGCTTGAACTGCCATCTGGTAGCTAATGGCACTGGCATCTTAGCCATCATCTCCAGTTCTTCCCGGGCAAAAATTGCCTTCTCCAGCCTTGATTCTACCGGAATCTCAACAACTAAATCGGACATTATTCGGCTCTGACATGATTGCCTGACGCCCCGAGCATATTCTCTTTCCGAGACCTTGACCATCCTGGTGCTTTCCACTTTACCCTTTTTAACTAGCACATTGCAGGTGCCGCAGACGCCGGCACCACCGCAGGAAGCGTTAATGTGCACCCCGGCGGCAATGGCTGTTTCCATCAGATTTGCCCCCGGCTCAATGGTAATATCGACATTGTCCGGCTCAAAGTGGACATTGTACCTTTTCTCTGGCGAAACCACCACTATAGTTTTACTCCTACATTGGTTAGAACAAGCCCTTGACCTTGCCAGTCTCTACATCTACATCTATTCTTCTGAAAGCCGGGTCGGATGATGTTCCTGGCATCAGCTTGATGTCTCCAGCCACCGGCACGGTGAAGCCAGCACCGCCATAGGTCAGGATATCCCTGATGGGCAGTATCCAGCCTTTAGGTCTTCCCTTTACATTTGGGTCGTGGGTCAGACTCAGGTGAGTCTTTACCATACAGGTAGCCATATTCTGCATATCGGGCTCTTTCTCCATACGCTCGGCTTTTGCCTGAGCTTCGGGTGAATAGCTGACACCATCAGCCCCATAAACTTCCCTGGCGACAGTCTCAATTCTTTTACGCAGGGGAACTTTATCATTATAAAGGAGCTTGAAGTCAACACTATCTTCACAGGCGTCGATAACGGCATCAGCCAGCTCAAGGGCACCGTCGCCACCCTTGAGCCAGTGCTCGGATACAGCCGCTCTGGCGCCGGCTTCTTCAGCCGCCCTCTTCACTACAGCAATCTCGTCTTTGGTATCTGTGTGGAAGCTGTTGATACAGACCACCGGATTTATACCGGACTTTTTCACCGTCTCTATGTGGGCAACAAGATTGGCACAGCCCTTTTCCACCAGTTTGGCACTCTCAACAGTATAGGCATCATCAAGTGGTTTTCCAGGGACTACTTTTGGTCCCCCGCCATGCATCTTGAGCGCCCGGACAGTAGCTACAATAACAGCACAATTAGGGATTAAGCCACTTAATCGGCACTTTATGTTCCAGAATTTTTCAAAGCCAATATCAGCACCGAAGCCGCTTTCGGTGACATGATAGTCAGATAGCTTTAACGCCATCTGGTCGGCGACGATGGATGACTGGCCGACGGCAATATTGGCAAATGGACCGGCGTGAACCAGCACCGGCTGACCCTCAAGGGTCTGGAGTAGATTGGGGTTAGCCGCCTTAAACATCCAGGCGGTCATAGCGCCATCCACCTCCAGGTCTTTGGTAGTGATTGGATTTCCCTGCTTATCGTAGGCAACCACTATCCTGGACATCCGCTCACGCAGGTCCTTCAGGCTGGTAAATACGGCGAGGATAGCCATAACCTCTGAGCTTACCGATATGGCAAATCCAGAGCGCATCATAAAGCCATCCATCTTATCACCGATGCCGATGACGATGTCCCGAAGAGCCTGAGCACAGAAATCCATAATCCACTTCATCTCAACATTTCTGGGGTCAATATTAAGCCGCTTTAGATTTTTCTGGGCTAGAAACTCATCGCTGTTATTGAACTCGTGTTGCAGGCGGGAAGTTAGTGCTACCATAGCCAGATTATGGGCATTGGTGACATTGTCTATGTCACCGGTAAGTCCTAGTGAAAATGGGGTAAGCGGGATGCATTGAGAAAGCCCACCGCCAGCGGCGCTGCCTTTTATGTTGAAGGTGGGTCCACCCGAGGGCTGCCGTATGGCGCCGGATACGTTTTTACCCCTCTTTGCCAGACCGGGGACCAAACCCATAGTAGTGGTGCTCTTGCCTTCGCCCAGCGGGGTGGGGGTGATGGCGGTAACATCAATATACTTGGCGTTATGCCTGCCCTTAAGCCGCCCGAGAACAGAAGTGAAGTCAACCTTCCCCAGAAAGTGACCATAGGGCAGAAGCTCTTCATTTTTTATGCCCCATTCTTCAGCTAACTGGTGAACGGGCTTCATGTGCTTTTCGGCTTCTTCAGCAATCTGCCAGTCTTTTAGTTTGGTTGGGTCCAGCGATGTGATGACGAATTTTTTCATCCTGATTTATCTCCTTTTTCTACTATGTTTTATATTGCCATTGGCAGTTATATAGCTAATATTTTCATTATTATAATTGCCAGCCCGCTTAATAAATCTATGCCTTTGCCTGAGAGACAAGTTTAGAATAGATATCTTTAACCGCAGAAGTTATATTCTGGCTGGCATTAATGAGGGGCAGGTTGTTAATTTCAGCCTGCACCATAGCCTGGTCATAGGGAATGAAACCGAGGAAATCAAAATCCCTAAGTCTGGTAGTTATAAATTCTCTGTCTGATGGGCTATGGATTTTATTGCCCACTAGGGTAATATTTTTTAGCCCGATGTCATTTGCCAGTTTTTTTATTTTATGGGCTGTTTCAATGCTACCTCTACTGGGTTCTACAACAACAATCAATTTATCCACTGCTTTTGCCGTCCCACGCCCCAGGTGTTCTATACCGGCTGCCATATCCAGGATAACTACTTCATCTCTTGTTATAAGTAGGTGGGAGAGAAGGGCAGCTAGCATGGCGTTTTCGGGGCAGTAACAGCCGGTGCCACCCTTTTTAACCGAGCCCATAACCAGAAGACTGATACCATCATGCTTTATAGAATACTTATCTGGTATATCATCAACTTTGGGATTGAGCTTAAAGTATAGGCCAGCCTTACCAGGCTTGGTTTCTGTCCTCTCCTCTATGAGTTCCTTCATCTCGGATATAGGGATTGCCTTGTCTGCATCAGGGAAACCAAGCGTAGCCGCCAGATTGGCATCAGGGTCAGCGTCTATAGCTATGACAGAGTAACCAGACACGGCGAATTCTTTAGCCAGGAGCGATGCTAATAGTGTCTTGCCTACGCCACCTTTACCACTAATAGCAATCTTCATATAAGCCTTAGTTTTTGATATAATCTAGAATGGTATTAGTATAGATAGCTAGTATAAGGTAAAGCTGATTAGGCCGTCAAGTTAAATTCTTGCTTAATTTAAGCTTTTCAGCAAGATGGAGTTATAGAATTAACCATGCATCATACACTGCCCTTCTACGGATGGCACCAGCATAAGTTTCTAAGGCTTTATATGTTGCTGATTAAACTGACTCGCATTCCGCTGGTGGGCAGGTTGGGACGCTGGTTAGCTAATAGCTACGCCAGAACCAGACATAGTGGCTATCTTATTACACTGGAGGAAGCAGAGCAGATGATAGATGCCTCTAATACGGTAGCTCTGGGTCCATGTAGCTGCCGCAAGGCTTTTCACAATTGCCAGCTGCCGGTAATGACTGAAATAGTTATCGGTGCCGGAAGAAAGGTATATTCTAAGATAAATAGCCAAGGGTTTCATCAGATTTCAAAGGAGAAAGCAAAAGAAGTTTTACGTCAGCACCACCGAGGTGATGTAATTCACACCATTATGCATTGCCAGGGTTTGTTCTATGCTATCTGCACTTGCTGTCCCTGCTGCTGTGTGCCCTCCCGCCTGAAGCGAGACTATGGCATAGAGTACGCTTTAGTAAGAAGCAAGAATATTGTAGCCGATTATATAAAACAACTCACAGAAATGGAGGTTTGAATGCAGATTAGAAAGAAATACCAAAATATTAAACCGGAACTACTCTTTGATGAACTCAAAGACCTTATTGTAAAACAGAGAGCCACTGTAGGTGAGTCCAAGATGGAAACCTATTCCCTGCCCAGTGATTCATCATCGTTTATTTCCCGGGGCATACTGACTTTCAAAATACAGCCTGAGCCTGATAAACCAGCCAAGGAGTGTATTATCAGCCATATTGTTGGCTCAGCCACGGGTGAAACCAAGTTAATGCTTGATATTGATGATAGCCTCTTTTCTCAGGACAAGGTTTCTTCCCTTCAGAATGACCTTGAATTTATACTTGGTTCTTATGAGATAAAACCAAGCTAGGTATATAACGCTTAGGTTCATTTGAAGAAAATAGTGCTGTAGGCTATAATCAAACCTAGTGCCCAGTAATCCCCAAGGAGATAATTTTGCTCAGAAGCCATAGCTGTGGTCAATTGAATAAGAAAAACAATGGCGAAAAGGTAACCTTGGCTGGCTGGGTTGACCGACGCCGTGACCATGGTGGTCTTATATTCATTGACCTGCGAGACAGGGAAGGTATAGTGCAGGTAGTCTTTAATCCAGAGAAATCAAGGTCATGTCACGAGATAGCTAGCCAGTTGCGAAATGAATATGTTGTTTGTACCAGCGGTAAGGTAGCCCCGCGCCCCCCGGGGACTGAGAACCCAAAACTGGCTACCGGTGATGTTGAGGTTCTTGCCGATAGCATTGATATATTAAATACATCAAAGACACCACCCTTTTATATAAATGAGGATATAGAGGTTGAGGAAAACCTCCGCCTTAAATATCGCTATCTGGACCTCAGGCGCTCTCATATGAAAGAAAATCTGGTTCTAAGACATCGGGTGGTGAAATTTATGCGCCATTTCCTTGATGACAGGGGGTTTATTGAAATAGAAACGCCAATCTTGATAAAGAGCACACCAGAGGGTGCCCGTGATTATCTGGTACCCAGCCGAATCTATCCCGGTAAATTCTATGCTCTGCCCCAGTCCCCACAACAATTAAAACAGCTGCTTATGGTAGCCGGCGTGGAGAAGTACTACCAGATAGCCAAGTGCTTTCGTGACGAGGACACCCGTGCCGACCGCCAACCCGAGTTTACCCAGCTTGACATTGAAATGAGTTTTATTGATGAGAATGACATTATAAAATTGATTGAGGAACTCTTCACCAGCCTTATAGAGACCGTTAAGCCCGGAATGCGTCTCATAAAACCCTTCTCACATTTGACCTATGCCGAGGCGATGGAGCTTTATGGTACTGATAAGCCCGATTTACGCTTCGGTATGGAGATAAGGGATATCTCTGATATAGCCCAAAAATGCTGTTTTGAAATATTCAACTCTACCATTGCCCAAGGTGGTAGGGTGAAGGGCATATGTGCACCTGGCTGTGCCAGCTATACGCACCATCAGCTTGATGAACTAAATGAAATAACAAGGAGCTTTGGCGCCCAAGGATTGATAACTATATCACTGGGCACTTCGTCTGGTAACCTGGATGATTTAACTATTGAAATGGTAAGGTCGGTAGCCGCTAAACACCTTACCTTAAACCAGATTAAAGAAATGGCTATGCGAATGGGTGCCAATACTGGCGACCTTCTGCTTATCATTGCCAGCGAAAATAACCTGGTTAACTCAGTACTGGGGAAACTGCGTCTTGAGATGGGGTATCGGCTCAAGCTGGCGGCTTCTGATTTATTTGCCTTTACTTTTATTGAGAATTTCCCACTACTTGAGTGGAATAAAGAGGAGGGACACTGGCAGCCGATGCATCACCCGTTTACTGCACCCAGAGATGAAGATATACCCCTGCTGGATACCGTACCAGCGAAGGCTTATGGCAGACACTATGACCTGGTACTTAACGGCTATGAAATAGCCGGTGGCAGCATCAGAATCCATAAAAGTAAGCTACAGAGGAAGGTTTTCCGGTTAATGGGTTATAGTGACCATGAGGTTAAACAGCGTTTCGGGCATCTACTGGAAGCCTTTGATTATGGCGCCCCACCCCATGGTGGCGTTGCCGCTGGTATTGACCGTATTTTAATGATAATGGCGGGGGAGGAAACCATAAGGGAGGTAATTCCATTCCCCAAGAACCAGAATGCTGTTGATTTGTTATTTGACGCGCCATCGCCGGTTTCTGATGAACAACTTGCTGAATTACATCTGTATCTGCGGGAAGAATGAATTATAATTTTAGAGGTGACAATGAAAATACTAGGTCAAAAAATAGAAAATAGACAGGCACTCCTTACCATTGAGCTTGAGCCTGCTGAAGTAGAGGAATCACTAGATAAAGCTTACAACCGGCTGGTTAAGGAGGCAGATATACCAGGCTTTCGTAAGGGGAAAGCACCAAGGACAGTACTGGAACAGCATATCGGTAAAGGAGCCCTTCTTGATAATGCACTGAATAGCTTGTTACCCAAGGTCTGTAACGATGCCATCAAGGAGCAGAAGATTGATTTCATAGCCCGGCCGGTTATTAAAGTAACTCAAAAAGACCCGGTCGTATTTGAGGCGACAGTGCCGTTGACGCCGACCGTAAAGCTGGCTGACTATTATAAAATTAAAATGAAACCGGGACCGGTGAAAGTAAAAAAAGATGACGTTAATGATGCACTGGGACAGCTACGCCACAGGTTTGCTACTTGGGAATCGGTAGAGCGTCCGATAAAAGTTAACGACCTTGTTGTCATTGACGTTGAATGTAGTATTGGAGACAAGAGCCTTATAAACGAGAAGGGGGCAAACTATCAAATCATGAGCAGTTTAACCTCGCCGGCACCAGGATTCCCGGAACAGTTGCTGGGGATGACAATTGGTAAAGAAAAAGAGTTCAAACTGAAACTGTCAAAGAATTATCCTGAAAGGGAGCAGGCTGAAAAAGAGGCGTTTTTTAAGGTAAGGGTTATTGAAATAAAGGAGGAGAGATTACCAGAGATAAACGATGATTTCGCAAAAAGTGTTGATCCAAATATTGAGAACCTGAAATCTCTTAAGGAGCAGATTTCTAAAAACTTGAAGAAGAGTGTTGAGGATAAGGCAAGGATGGATTTTGAGGAGCAGGTTTGTAACGCTGTTATAAAGCAGAGTGAGGTGGAATTTCCCCCGATATTAACTGGTATGGAAGTTGACCGTATGATAAACCAGCAGCTGGAGCGCTTGGCAATGACTTCCAGAAGCCGGGATGAATATCTTAAGAAGCTTGAAGGTACACCAGAAGAAGAGTTGCGAAGCAAGTGCCAGCCTTTGGCTATTGAAAGAGTTACTGGTTCTCTGGTCTTGGGTAAAGTTGCCGAGGAGGAAAAAATTAAGGTCAGCGATGCTGAAATTGATGCCGAGATTGAATTAATAACACAAAACGAGGGCGGAAGAAAGGAAGAACAACAAAAGCTTTTAAATAATCCCCAAAATAGAGAGTCTATCGGGCAAATGCTAATTACGCGAAAAACTATCCAGCGACTGGCGGAAATAGCTGAGGGTTCCGTTAAGAAAAATAAGACGAAAAAGGAGGCGAAATGAACATTAAAACGGTTAGTGTAATTCCTATGGTGATTGAGAGTGGAGCCAGGGGGGAGAGGGCTTACGATATATATTCACTGCTTCTTAAAGAACGGATTGTAATGTTGGGTATGCCCATCAATGACCAGGTGGCTAACATCATTATTGCCCAGCTCCTCTTCCTGGAACGAGAGGACCCGGATAAGGATATCCAGCTTTATATTAACTGTCCCGGCGGCGTCATTGCTGCTGGTCTTGCCATCTATGACACGATGCAGTTAATACGCCCGGATGTGTCCACTATCTGCGTCGGTATGGCAGCCAGCATGGCAACGGTGCTGCTCTGCGCCGGCGCCAAGGGCAAGCGCTATGCCTTACCTAATGCCACCATCCACATGCACCAGGCACATGGTGGTGTTCAGGGGCAAGCGGCTGATATAGCGATTGCTGCCCGAGAGATTTTGCGGGAACAGGAGATACTTCAAAACATAATCGCCAGGCATACCGGCCAGCCCCTAGACAAGGTCATTCATGATACCGACCGTGACTTCTTCCTCAATCCACAGCAGGCAGTAGAATATGGCATTGTGGATGAAATCCTGGGTAAACCGCTAGAGGAAGAAGTTAAAAAGGGCAAAAAGGGCAAAAAGAAGTTATAGCTTCCGGTGATAAAACTCAAAATAATGCCGAGCAAGTTGGGCGGCAGTAGGTAAACCTTGTCTGGCTCCCAGTTGGCCAATGCAGAATTGGGCGACGATATCACCCAGCAGAGCGCATTCATCAAGGGCTTTTTCCTTGAGCAATCCATATAGGAATCCGGTGGCGAAGGCATCTCCAGCGCCGGTGGTATCCACAATAGGGATTTTAGTTTGGCTGGCTGATTCAACCAGATGTTCATTTTCGGCATCTCTAATATAACAAAAAGCATTAATTATTTTATTGCCGGTTAGTCTTTTCCCTTTACCTAAGGTAACGACAACAATCTGACAGCCCTGCTCAAGGCATATTTCTGCACCCGCCTTGGAATCCTTGCCAGTAAGATTTCGTATCTCGCTCTGGTTTATAAAAAGAACATGAGCCCTACCCATTATCGGGACCAGAGCCTTTAGCCCCTTTCTGGCATAGAGTTCTCCAGGTGAGAAGCAAAACTTAACCGAAGGGGTTAGCTCACTGGCTAAATCCAGCAATAACTGGAATTGACCATCACCAGCAAAGGAGGAAATATGAAGAATTTTTGCCTGTTCTATATATGTCAGGTTAATATCTTCTGCAGTTAACAGGTTATTGACGCCAGGCACGACATAGATAGAGCGATTGCCCAACCTATCGCTGAGACATAAGGTTGAGCCTGTTTCCCCCCCTTTCTTTACTATAATCTGGCTGGTATCCACGCCGACCTTTCTAAAATCCTGTATCAATAGACTTCCTTCAATATCATCGGCAACAATACCGGAGAAACCGGATTTTACTCCCAGCTTGGCTAAGCCATAAATGGTATTAGCCGCCGAGCCGCCGGGGAATGTCCCTGTATCATCAACCACTGCTTCCCCATCCTCAAAGATACGTTCAACCTTATATATATGGTCTACATTAAGTGCCCCCAGCCCGATTACCTCTATATTGCTCATAGAACCCTATCCCCCTTCTTATTCCCCCTTCCCCTTAGCAAGGGGAAGGGGGAAGATTTTTAAGAGGGGCTTCCCCCCTCTTTGACTCCCTGATTCATGTTTATCCCAGACTCCCTGATTCATACTTATCCCAGCTTGCCGGCTTCCTCCCTGACCAGTCGTCTTATCCTCTTGTGAAGAGCAATAACACTGTGTATCTCGCGATTACCAGACAGCCAGTGGAAGTTATTCCTGTTATCACTACCGCCAGTTTTCTCCTTTTCTTTTACCACTTTTTCCACTTCACTGCGACCGCCCTCCTGCCACGCTTTTAGCACCGGCGCCAAGTCACTTATGTCCGTTGAAGCCAAGCTCATGGTGGCGTAGGGCAGGGCATACTGGTTGGCATTAAAGGCAACTGCCAGCCCACCGGCATGGTCTACTTCTTTAAGTATTCTGAAATCGGTAATACTATCACCAACCACAACCCAGTGTGATAAAGGCTGGCTGAATCTTTGACAGAAATAATTGAGAGCGGTTACCTTTCGTCGACCGCCTATAGGCTTGACATCCCTTATCGCCCGACCAAATTGAGTTCTGGGTAGTTTTTCCCAGAAGTAGTTGTCCAGTTTTTGCTTTATTATTTCATCATTATCACCAATGGTTATTATATCCTTTTCCATCTGTTGTAGTAGGGTGGTATCTTCTTGACATAATAATTCATTGAATTTATCAAGAGTGAAAGGTGTGCTGGCTACATTGCTGGCTGAAATACCCAGTTTTTGGGTGATATGTTTAGCATACTGCTCATAGGTAGTAGTAATGCAGAAGACCTCCCATCCACCGTCTTTGAGTGATGAAATGAGTTCAGAAGCGCCGCCGGTCAGGGTGGCTTTGGCGGCTAAACTTTTAATATCAGTCTCTGAGATATTATGCAATACAAGAAAAGGCACTATAAGGGCCAGGGTATCCCCCGGCTCATAGTCTTCCCTACCCTCCATGGTTAGCAGGTCATCGTAGCGGCTGATGACCTCAAAAATCCTGTCGCCACTGGGGAAGAGCTTCATCAGGTCATAGGCATTGTCCTGTGGCGTCAGAGGTCCTTCAAGGTCTAAACAAATGAAGTTATTTATCTACCTCACCCCCTTAACCCCCCTCTCCTTTGAAGGAGGGGGAATTTTATAAAAGAGGCTTCGCCTTTATTTGACTCTCCTTTGGCACTTACTATTTTAACCTTCCCATTTTTCAGCGATTCTACAGGCACTATAGCTAATGCTCTATTGCCACCAGTTTATCTATCTCTCCGGTAAGATTATAGCCATTGATGGCTTTACCCTGAAAATCGGTAACTTTGCCATTAATGATTTTGACCCTGCCCTGGCTGAAAGCCTTCATGGTAGACAGAATCAATGGAAACTCCCTCTTGAGACCATACTCGCGGATGAGCTTGAAAAGGGGATTATTTTCACCCTGCCGTCTCTTAATCTCATTAAGGGATTGCCCTTTTATTTCACGCCAGTAGCTATCAAATGGAGCCCCTATAATAGGGAAGGTGCAGTAGCTTACCACTGGCCCACTGTCCAGTTCTGGTGTCGCCAGGTGCATCATCACCCCGGTTTCCTTGGCTTTTCCTCCTATTAAATACCAGATTACCTCCTGCCAGGTACCGGTGGGCCCCCCGGGAGCCGCCGGGTGAAGGTTAATCATATCAAACTTAGAACACATCTCCTTGCCAACTATAAGCATATAGCCAGCCAGAATGCAAAGGTCAGGATTGAAGGCTTCTAGTCGCTTCATTACTTCACGGTCGTATTCAAGCCGCCACTGGGGTAGAGTTTCTCCTGGCTGGTTGTTAGCTCTGCCAGCTTTATATTTCTGGTAGGAAAAGGAGACAAGCGGTATGCCATAGTTCTTTACCATTTTAAGGAATAAATCGCCTTGAGCTGATTCATCTGGCTCACGGTTACAAAAAACGAATGAAATCTCGGCTTTAATTCCACCCTGCTTTATACTGTTATAGGCTGTTTCCAGAAGGTCCCGGGCGGCTTTATCTCTACCGGTGGAAAACCAGCCAAACTGATACATATCTTATCACCCTAATCTCTTTTTTATTCTGTTTCCCAAACTTAGGAAATGGATGAGAGGGTTTGTCCTGTGTCCGCAAATCTTAGCCTTTGCCAGAGCCTGGATAAAATCATCTTGGTTGTTGAACTCGGGCATCTCAACATATGCATTGCCTATTTCAGAGAGGGTATGGGCATCACTGCCAGCGCTCTGTTTTATGCCATATTTCTGGGCGAAAGCCCTGGCTCCATTCAGATTCTGAAAGGGGATTGTTCTGGCATTAAATACTTCAATAATATCGACCTGGTCTGCTATCTTTTCTAAAATACTGCCATCAAAAGCCGAGGGGCGGAATCTATCAAACGGGTGGGGTATACATACCAAACCACCCTGAGCCTTTATTCTGGAAATTGTCTCCTCAACAGAAAGACTGCTGGGTATCGTCTCTTTTAGAAACATGCCCATAATTTCTCCATCAGGCGTCAGCATCTCCTCAGCTATGATTACTGTGAAAGGAGCCAGAGCTTTTAGTCTTATAGCTCCTTCAGCTGTGCCATGGTCAGCTATGGCGACACAGTTAATACCCAACTCAAGACAGCGTGCCATTAGCTTGTCTAGGGGGGTGGTGCAGTCCATTGAATACTCAGTATGAATATGGAGGTCTGCCTTTAACAATTTTATTAGCTTACCCTTTCCAGATAATTACCAGCCTTAGTATCAACCTTGATAATATCTCCCTTGTTTACAAAAAGAGGTACCTGTATATTAATACCAGTCTCCAGCTTGGCTGGTTTGGTGCCGGCGGTGGCAGTATCCCCCTTGAATCCAGGCTCGGTGTCGGTTACCTTCAGCTCAACAGTGATGGGTAGTTCCACGCCAATCACTTTATCTTTATAACTGGATAGCTCCAGGGACATGCCTTCTTTCATATAATTAACGGCATCGCCCAGTTGGGAGCTGTTCAGAGGCATCTGATCAAATGTCTCTTCATCCATAAGGTAATAAAGGTCACCATCATTGTACAGGTACTGCATACTGCGATAGTCAAGTCGTGCCCGGACAAACTTATCATCAGACTGGAAGGTCTGCTCAATAGTATGGCCGCCAATAATATCGCGGAGCTTGAGCCGGACCAGTGCCGTTCGCTTCATTTTAATATGTTTGTAATTAACGACTTGATACAACTTGCCGTTTAGCTCAATAACAGTCCCTTTTCTTAACTCCGTACTACCTAACATACAAACTCCTAAGAATCTATTTTTTAGCTTGAGAAAGCACCCTGACTTTTCCATTTTCCATCACTACCGTGTCCTCAATCCTGACCCCTCCCCAGCCAGAGAGGTAAATGCCGGGCTCAATGGTAAATACCATACCGTCACAGAGCCTGTCCTGAGAATTGGGATTAAGGGATGGTTGCTCATGAGTCGCTAGACCCAAACCGTGCCCTAGACTGTGCCCAAAACAGTCACCATAGCCGTCTTTTTCAATAGCCGCTCTAGCCAAAGTGTCAGCCTGTTTGCCCGTCATGCCATCACTAATTTCATCTATGGCTGTTTGCTGTGCCTTTAAAACACTATTATAAACCCTTTTAAAGGTATTATCAGGTTCACCCAGGCAGATGGTTCGGCTCAGGTCACTGCTGTAGCTTTCAATCCGGGCACCAAGGTCTATCATCACCGGCTCCCCGTGCTGGATTTCTCTCTCTGAGGGCTTGGCATGGGGTAGTGCGGCATTAGCTCCTGAGGCAACGATGATATTAAATGGGATAGACTGGCTACCTTTATCATGTAAGAATTTTTCTATCTCCCAGGCTACTTCCAGCTCGCTTATTCCAGCTTGAATATTGTCCCTAATATATTCTATGGCGGCATCGCTTATGGCGACAGCCTTAGTGATAAGCTCAATTTCTCCAGGCTCTTTTACAACCCGAAGAGATTCTACCAATCCATCTACCGGAACCAGCCTGAGCCTGGATTCTGAATTATACAGTATATTATTTAAGCGGCGATACATAGCGAAGCTAATATGCTCGGCTTCAAATCCCAGCTTCTTCACGGCTAGTCCGCTAATCAACGCGGGAAGCCAGTTTTCCAGGTCTCCAGTCGTCCGAAAAACATCATATTCCGGCGCCTGTCTGCCAGCCTGCTCCAGATAGCGGAAGTCGGTGGCTAGAATCTCATTCTGTGGTGTAATCAAAAGGAAGCCGGCTGAGCCATCAAAGCCGGATAGGTAGTATCTATTCTCTGGCTGAGAAATTAAGAAGGCTTCAATCTCCCTTTCCGCCAGTCTCTGGCGTAGCTTACTAATCCGGTTAGCTATCTTTAGGCTCATCTTCTTTTATTTTTGCCATCGGGTGGGCGGAAAGATAGACCTTTCTTGCTTGGCTCTGGGTTACATGGGTATAAATCTGGGTGGTTGCCAGATTGGCATGTCCCAGAAGTTCCTGGACGACCCTTAAATCGGCACCACCATCAAGGAGGTGGGTGGCAAATGTATGCCGCAAAATATGGGGGTGAACCCTCTTTTTTATGCCAGCCAATGTGGCATATTTATTGAGTATTTTCTGTACCATTCGTTCAGTGAGGCGACTGCCATCTTTATTGAGGAATATAGCACCCTGGTCGCCCCTTTCACCCTTTAACCTCGGACGGCCCTGGCTGAAGTAATTACTTAATGCTCCAGCTACTAGTTCGCCTATAAGCACCACCCTTTCCTTGGAACCCTTCCCCCAAACACGGATTTCAAGGGTATCAAGATTGACCTGCTCCAGATTAAGTCTTACCAGTTCACTAACCCTTAATCCAGCGGCATAGATTAGCTCCATTAGGGCACGGTCACGCTGACCCTGCGGTGTTCCTAAATCGGGGGCTTTTAATAGACTAACTGTTTCTTCAATAGTAAGAAAGGTGGGCAGACGCCTGTCTAGTTTGGGTGAAGCCGCCTGCTCTATGGGATTCCTGGGTAAGATTCCTTCCCTTACCAGATAGCGATAGAAAGAGCGAATAGCCGAGATTTTACGGGCGATGCTTGCCTTAACGATACCCTGCTCCAAAAGGTAGGCAAGGTAATCCCTCAGCACATGCTTATCTACCTTATCCAGCGAGTCAATCTTCTTTAGTTTCAGGAACTGGAAGAAGCCCTTCCCCGAGCCCCTCTTATAGTTGCCCACCAGGTCGCTGGTATAGTTGCGCACCGTATAGTGGGAAACATTACGCTCCGCTTCAAGGTAGTTTATATATTTATTAAAGACTTCCTGCATATTATTGCTCTTGTATCTTCCCTTTATACTCACACTTAGCACACTTTGTCCACTTCGCCCGATATATTGTGAGCAGTCCACCGCACTTGGGGCAGGGCTGGGGTAGGGGCTTGAAGTTGGTGGCGAACTGGCACTTCGGGTAATTACTACAGCCATAAAAGATGCGCTTCTTTTTACTTCGCTTTTCTACTAGCTCTGCGCCGCACTCCGGGCATCTAGCCCCGGTCCTGACCTGGAAAGAGGCGGTGGATTTGCACTCGGGGAAACCACTGCAGGCTAGGAATTTACCATAACGCCCGGTCTTGACTACCATAGGCTTACCACATTTAGGGCAGACCTCCTCGGTTACCTCTTCAGCCAGCTTTACCCTCTCCATAAGCTGGGAAGCATTCTGCAGGTCATTTTCAAATGGGGTATAGAATCCTTTAACCACCTGTACCCAGTCCATATTTTCATTGGCTACTTTATCCAGTTCATCCTCAAGGCTGGCGGTGAACTCAATGTTAACGATGCCGGGGAAGTACCGGACAAGCAGGTCATTAACTATGCCGCCTAGTTCTGTAGGTTTAAGGCTGCCGTTGGTTTTGATAACATACTCACGCTCCTGTATTGTAGATAGGATTGGAGCGTAGGTGCTAGGGCGTCCAATACCAGCCTGCTCCAGCATCTTAATCAGTGTCGCTTCGGTAAAGCGGGGTGGCGGTTGGGTAAAGTGCTGCTCGGGGAAGAGCCCTAAAAGCTCAAGTTCATCCCCCTTTTCTAATAGCGGTAATAATATAGAGCTTTTATTTTCCTCCTCTGCATCTTTACCCTCGCTATAGAGAACCATAAATCCAGGGAAGATGTTCACCGAGCTTGATGTTCTAAAAAGATATTTAGTTCTGGAAATAGGGCAATTGGCTTCAATATCAACCGTAGTATTTTCAAAGATGGCCGCCGCCATCTGACTGGCAACCATTCTCTGCCAGATGAGATTATAGAGCTTGAACTGCGTAGTATTAAGGCATGGCTTTACCAGGGAAGGTTGCCGCCAGATTTTGGTCGGTCGTATGGCTTCGTGAGCTTCCTGAGCCCCCTTTACTCTGCCGGCAAAGGAACGGGCGTGCGGTGGTAGAAACTGAGAGCCGTATTTATTGGTAATAAAGTCTCTAGTCTCAGCTATGGCCGAACGGGCTACACGAGTTGAGTCGGTTCTCATATAGGTAATGAGACCAACGCTACCCTCGTCTCCTACTGGCAGACCCTCGTAGAGCTGCTGTGCGGTAGCCATGGTCTGCTTGGCACTAAAGCGAAAACGGCGCCAGGCTTCCTGCTGCAGGGTGCTGGTGATAAAAGGTGGTGCCGGCTGGCGGGTTACCTTTTTGGTCTTTACCTTAATAACGCTGTAGCCGGCTTTTTCAAGCTCTTCCTTAATCTCGTCGGCTTCTTCCTGACAGTGAATATCAAGTTTAGTACCATCCGTCAGCCCAGCCAGCACTGCCCGGAAAGGCTTTATTTCAGCAGGTTTTTTCTTGGTTAGCTCAGCCTCAATAGTCCAGTATTCCATTGGGACAAAGTTTTCAATCTCCCTCTCCCGGTCAACGATGATTTTCACAGCTACCGATTGCACCCTGCCGGCTGAAAGTCCTTTCCTCACCTTACGCCATAGCAGTGGGCTGAGCTTGTAGCCAACGAGCCTATCCAGTATGCGCCGTGCTTGTTGAGCGCTTACCAGTTGCATATCTACAGAGCGCGGCGTTTTAAAGGCTCGCTCAATGGCTGGCTTGGTTATTTCATGGAAGACGATACGGCGGTAAGGTTTTTTGTTTGATTTCGTTACCTCAATAAGATGCCAGGCGATGGCTTCACCCTCACGGTCGGGGTCAGTAGCCAGATATACAGCGGTTGCATTCTGAACCGCCTGCTTAAGCTCACGCACAATCTTACTTTTATCCCGGGATACGACATACTTGGGTGTAAAACCGTGTTCTATATCCACCCCCAGGCGGCTCCTGGGCAGGTCTCTAATGTGACCCAATGATGCCTTAAGGCTATAGTCTTTGCCTAGAATTTTGGTCAGTGTTCTGGCTTTAGCCGGTGATTCTACAATTACTAAATTCTTTTTCATCTAGTCTATTTCTACTATATATTTCTCTCTTGCTTCACGGCAAAGGGTGTAATTCATAGCCCCCACCTGCTTGACCATACCCTTGAGTTCCATCATAGCCAGGGTGCTACTCACAGTTGACGCCGGTAGCTCACTTAAACGGCAGAGTTCATCAATATGGATTGGTTCAGCACCCAGTTTCTTAAGCAGTAACGACTCGGTATCGGAAGAAGGAACAATCTCCCTCATCTCTAGCTGTTCGGCGACAGCTGTTAGATTAAGCTCTTCCAGGATGTCGGTAAAGTCACGGACCAGCTTAGCCCCCTCTTGAATGAGGTGATTGGTGCCCCGGCTTGTCGGTGACAGGATGCTACCCGGGATGGCAAAAACCTCCCTGTTTTGCTCCAGTGCCAGGCGGGCTGTAATCAGGGCTCCGCTGGTTTCTCCAGCCTCAACCACAAGGACGCCGAGGCTCAGTCCGCTCATTATCCGATTGCGTCTTGGGAAGTTTTCCGGTTTGGGCTTGGTGCCCAGATGGTATTCGCTGATTAAGGCTCCGTTTTTGATAATACTGCGAGCCAGATTAGCATTCTCAGCCGGGTAAATAGTATCAAGACCACCGCCCATAACAGCAATGCTCCTGCCGCCAGCCTCAAGGGCACTCTGGTGGGCTACTGAATCAATGCCTTTAGCCAGACCGCTGACAATGGTTATCTTACTTCGGGCTAGCTCGGTTACTATCTCTTCTGTTACCTGTCTGCCATAGACAGTTGGTCTTCGTGTGCCAACCACTGCCAGACACCACTCATCTTCAGCAACTATTGAACCCCTGACATAAAGTACTGGCGGGAAGTCATATATTTCCTTGAGTCTTGCAGGGTAGTCATTATCATGCCAGGTAAGAACCTTGATAGCTAAGCGCTCCAGCTTTTCCATCTCCGATTCAAGAGAAATTCTGGGCCTCCAGTCATTTATAGCCCTTACCGAGTTTTTGTCCAGACCGGCGTGCATTAATTCAGCCGGACCAGCCTTCCAGGCTTCCTCCAAGCCACCAAAATGGTTCTCAAGCTGACTGAATTTAACCCGTCCGATACCGGGTATGGCATTAAAGCCCACCCAATATTTAGTCTCTTTATCGTTTACTTTCAAGGCGATTTCATTCTAGCATAGAGGTTTGTTTAAGACAATTAAGTGGTTATCAACCTCACCCCCTTAATCCCCCTCTCCTTAAAAGGAGAGGGGGAGATAGAAAAAGAGGGGCTAATGCTCCTCTTAAACTCCTTTATGTTTTTATTCAAGCCTCTTCTAATCCACAGGTTCCCACTCAAAAATAGAGTGGCGGAGAGGGTGGGATTCGAACCCACGGTCGGTAAACCCGACACACGCTCTCCAGGCGTGCCTGATAGGCCACTCCAGCACCTCTCCGTTACTTGATTTCCTTGAATCTTACTCTAAATTTTATCGGCCGAAGCTTCTATAATTTTCCTTAAGCAATATACACGAATATGATGGGTTATCTCCTTATCGTCAGGTGAATCTGGATCTATATAGCAATATAGTATTTCTTTTTGGTGTTTAGTCTTTGAAAATCTTTTAGATTCTGGGTCAACGAGTGCAACATTAGTAACATTTTTCCTATCTGATTTATACTTATCAGCCTCTCGTTTTACAGCATTTTCATGGTAGTCCCAACATAGAATATCAAAAATCTCACTTAGATTATGACCATGCTTAAAGAAATTTTCTAACAAGTGTTCGACTTCTAGCATTACTAGATAATTGGCTCGTTCATGCTTTTTCTTGTCCCAGAGGACTACCCAGTCATATTGATCATTATATTTCTGATTTATAATATCAAAGTCAAGAATTTTCTTTTGCACACACTGGCTAGCTAGAATTATAGTTTCAGCCTCATTTTGTGGTGCAAATTTAAAGTTAATATTAAGCCTTTCGCAATAATTGTTTGTGTTTTCTAATTTCGCTTGAGCTTCATCAATACGTGCTTGCCTTTTTTGTGCTCTCTCCTCTTCTATAATTGATGCTCTACCTTCTAGAAAGTTATTTATTGCCTTTTGCACTTGTGGTTTGAGTTTTTGAATTATTTGAGGTAGATATGTTTCTCCAAAAGAGAAATCCGCCCTTGTTGCAAGTAAATCATTCGCGAAAATATCGCCATCAATAACTCCTCTCAATCTAGCATATAAAGACCTGAAATCCACTAACTCATTTTCGAACTCTGTTAGTATATTTTTTTCTATTATCCTACCATTAACTCTGACATAAATCCCCCTGTCTTCTGGATTAATAGGGGGGAATCTACCACTTTCAGGCTTTCGTACATATATTTTTCCATTTAGCTCTACATCAAGCCCCTCAATTGGTATATTCACTGGTGTTATTTCGAATCTAGTTTTATCTTCATAATTCTCCTTCTTCTCTAAAATGCTTTCTAGCCCAAAAAATATTTTAAAATCATTAGCGAGGGGTAATGTAGCTAGTTTTGGTGTTAGGTTTGTAATGCTAAGAACATTTTGTAATTTTGATGAAATTCCCTCAATTTGTAGTATTGTGCCATGTTGTTTACTATGATCAAAACTAGGGTGCCATTCACGAACATCATCAAACTCAACTTTTTGCCCCTTACATTCTAGGATAACGCTTACTCCCTTTGAACTCTCTTTTTTAGAGAATATAGTTAGTTTTGGTCCTAATGTAAGAAAAGAAATGATTCCGATACCGAAACAACCAAGATATTTCCTCTTTTTCTTTTCAGATACCTTTATTATTCCGTCTTGTGTTATTTTGGGTGACTCACATAATTCTATTAGTTCTTCTAAGCTATCCTCGTTCATTCCGTTCCCATCATCTGAGATTTTTAATGTCTGGGTGTTTAGATCATAAATAATATTTACATTTTCCGCATCTGCATCATATGAATTAGCACATAACTCAGTGATAGCTCGAAGAGGTGTATATATCTGTTTACCAAGTAAAATACTGCATTATCTGAGAACCTAAATTTACGCATTTTAGCCCCCTATACTATATATTTTCAGTTGGCGGAGAGGGTGGGATTCGAACCCACGCTCCGCTAAATGCGGAGACCGCTTTTCGAGAGCGGCACCATGAACCACTCGGACACCTCTCCATAATAGATTATAACCTAAAAACCACTACGATGATACCGATACACCCTGATTTTTACTACTGACACGCCAGAGATAGGCTACTCCAGCCGTCCCCATAGATAGTGAACAAATAACTATGAAGAGCTTGGCCAGGGCAATTGTATTGGCATCATCAAAAGCGAGATGGGTGATAAAGATAGACATGGTAAAGCCGACACCGCCGAGAATACCAGCACCCATACACGATGTTCAGATAAGCGTTGCCGAATCATATCCTGAGCAGATAATCGTCTATATTAAGGGTGGGCTGGCTGATTCCTGCACAACCTTCCATGATATAGAAACACAGCGTAGTGGAAACACTATATATATTGAGGTTACCACCGAGCGTCCTAAGGATGCTATTTGTGCCCAGGTATATAGCTACTTTGAGAAGAACATTAATCTGGGCAGTGATTTTACCAGGGGTGAGACCTATATCGTGGATGTTAATGGTATTACCAGAACCTTTGACTATCCACAATAAATATCATATTCATCCAAAACGATACCCGCTTTGCAGTTTTACCCCATTATAGTCATTTAACTAGTTAATCCTCAGGAAAGTCTCTGTTAGTCTGACTAAAAATCAAGGATATCAAAATGGCATGAAATATTTTTATTTTCTGCCTAATTTTTGATATAATTACCAGGTTTTTCTTTTTTATAAAGAGAGGTCAGATGAAGAACAAAAAGGTTGCATCTGCATCAAACAACGAGGCTGAGTGGTTCCAGCTGACTGTAGATGAGTCTTTTAAATATCTGTCAACTATAAGCTCCGGTCTTACTACCAGCGAGGCAAAGACAAGACTGGAGAAGTACCTGTGACGGCGCTTTGATAAGCGTTAAATTCTTGCTTAATCGTGGGCTATAGGGTAAAATTATCTGTTAGCCCCTGTAGCTCAGGTGGATAGAGCACCAGCCTCCGGAGCTGGGTGCGAGCGTTCAAGTCGCTCCAGGGGCATATTAGTTAAAGGTCTTATAATGGAAACCCAAGAGCCCATCGGAATCAGGATACACGGTCGTGGTGGCCAGGGTGCCGTTACCTCGGCTGAACTACTGGCTCAGGCGGCAATTTATGAAGGTAAATTTGCCCAGGCATTCCCCAGCTTCGGCCCTGAGCGGAGGGGAGCCCCGGTACAAGCCTTCGTCAGAATAGATGACCAAAAACCCATTCGGATACGAGCCGGAGTTACCAGACCGGATATTGTCATGGTGCTTGACCCAAGCCTGCTTAACATTATAGATGTTGCTTCAGGGCTAAAAGAGGGGGGTGTGCTGGTAGTTAACACCCGTGCTTCGTTTGAGGATATAAAAGCAAAGTTTGGGACTAAGTGGAAAATAGCCATGATTGATGCCACCGGTATCGCCCATGAAATACTGGGAGTTCCTATCGTTAATACCACCATGATTGGAGCTTTAGTTAAGGCAACAGGCATTATAAAACTAGAATCCTTGATTGAGCCTCTGAAAAAGCGTTTTGAACGCTTAGCCGAAAAAAATATCAATGCTATGAAAAGGGCTTACCAGGAAACATTGATAGAGGAGAAGAATTGATTGACCAAACGGGAGGATGAATTAACCTGGAAAGACCTAGAGATTGGCGCTATTGTAACTGAACCAGGTAATGCCAGCCAGTATAAAACCGGCGACTGGCGCTCGCAAAAACCGGTCTATGATTTTGATAGGTGCCTAAAATGTGGCATTTGCCAGATATTTTGCCCTGAGGGGTGTGTCTGGCAAAACGCTAAAGGATATTTTGAGGCTGACCTTTATTACTGTAAGGGATGCGGTATCTGTGCTCGGGAGTGCCCGACATGGGTGATAACCATGAAGGAGGAGGAGGAATAATGGCGCAACGGGTAGGCTTGGAGGTTTCGGTAGCTATTGGCGAAATAGTTAAGATGGCCAATGTTGATGTGGTCGCCGCTTACCCCATTACCCCCCAGACACACATTGTTGAGCATATTGCTGAACTGGTAGCCGATGGTGAACTGGATGCCGAGTATATACCGGTTGAATCAGAGCATTCAGCTATGAGCGCCTGCCTGGGAGCGGCGGCGGCTGGAGCGCGGACATTCACGGCTACCGCCGGGCAGGGGCTGGAGTTGATGCACGAAGTGCTGTATGTTGCCTCATATATGAGGCTACCGGTAGTTATGACGGTGGCTAACCGGGCATTATCGTCACCATTAAGTGTCTGGGGAGACCATTCTGACGCCATGTCTTGCCGGGACACGGGCTGGATTCAAATATTCAACGAGAACGGCCAAGAGGTTATTGATAATACCCTATGCGCTTTTCGTATCGCTGAAGATAAAAACATCCTTCTACCAGTAATGGTTCACCTGGATGGGTTTCACCTGTCACATGTTATTGAGCCTATGTTGCTACCTGAGCAGGGAGAGGTTGACGCTTTCCTGCCGGCTAATAATTACCCCTTACCATTGGACTCGGATAGACCGGTAACCATGGGAGACTTTGGTCCACCTGTTATCTATACCGAGGCTAAGTGGGCACAGGAAATAAATCTAAGGCAGTCTAAAAAGACAATCTTAAAAATCTGGCAGGAGTTTGGTAGCATCTTCAAGCGCCACTATCATCCGGTTGAGTGCTATCGCAGTGAGGATGCCAAAATAATGCTGTTGACTATGGGTAGCTTCAGTGAAACGGCTATGACGGCTATAGACAACATGCGTGAGCATAATATGAATATAGGGCTTTTGAAGCTTCGCTTGTGGCGTCCTTTCCCCTTTGAAGAATTTCGCCAGGCGGTTAAAAATACTGAGGTACTTATTGTACTGGATAGAGCCCTTTCCTTCGGTGGTCCTGGGGGACCGGTTTGCTCTGAGATTAAGTCAGCCCTGTATAACGAGAAAAATAAGCCCAGGATAGTAAGCTTTGTCGGTGGTTTAGGCGGCCGGGATATTACTATTGCCGACTTTGAGGAGATAGTTAATAAGGGTATAGAAATTGCCAAAACTGGAAGTAGGAATGAGTTTGAGATTTTCGGGGTGAGAGAATAATGCAGAACTATACCATTTTTGTACCCCGGCTGATAACTAAGGAGGAAAACTTTGCCCCGGGGCACAGAGCCTGTATCGGTTGTGGCGAAGCCTTAGCCGTCAGGTTAGCCTGCAAAGCGATGGGGCGAAACGTGATTGTTGCTAATGCCACTGGCTGTATTGAAATTATAGCCTCTCAGATTCCCTATACCTCCTGGCGTGTTCCTTGGATTCATACCCTGTTTGAAAATACCGCCGCCGTGGCTTCTGGTATTGAGGCTGGCTTAAAAGCCATGATTCGTAAGGGGCTGATACCAGATAAAGGGACGAAGATAGTCGCCATAGCCGGTGATGGTGGCACTGTTGATATAGGTCTCCAGGCATTATCTGGAGCGATGGAGAGGGGACATAACTTTCTTTATCTCTGCTTTGACAATGAAGCTTATATGAATACCGGAATCCAAAGGTCCTCAGCTACCCCCTTCGGTGCCTCCACCACTACCTCCCCGTCGGGTAAGGTAAGTATAGGGCAGTTCTCCTGGAAGAAGGATATGCCCGCCATTGCTGTTGCCCATAATATACCCTATGTCGCCACTGCCTGCCCCAGCTATCCCTTTGACCTGATGGAGAAGGTAAAAAGGGGTCTTGAGGTAAAAGGCCCGGCTTATATTCATATTTTTTCTGTTTGTCCCACCGGCTGGAGGTGCCCGGCTGACCTGACTATCAGGATAGGTCGTCTGGCGGTGGAAACCGGGGTATTCCCACTATATGAGGTTGAGAGTGGCAGCTATAGAATGAGCCTTAAGCCGCCGAAGATAAAGCCGATTGCAGATTATATCAAGCTACAGGGCAGGTTCCGCCACCTATCCCAGGAGATAATAGCTCAGATTCAGCAGAAGGTGGCAGAGCAATACAACAGGCTTGTGGAGAAGGCACATGACAATAGAAACTAAAAAGATAGAGGCAAAGATAGCTGAAATACTGGACAAGCACCATCATGAGAAGGGACTGCTGGTATCAATCTTACAGGACATTCAGGCTGAGTTTAATTACCTGCCCAGGGATGTCATTTTAAGAGTTAGCCAGTGTTTAGGTGTGCCTCTTAGCCAGGTATATAGTGTAGTCACCTTTTTCAGGGCTTTCAGTCTTAAGCCAAGGGGTCGGCACTTAATTCATGTTTGCCTTGGTACCGCCTGCCATGTTAGGGGTGCTATTAAAATACTGGATAGGATTGAGCAGGAGCTGGGAATTATCCCCGGTGAAACAACCAAGGACTTGAAATATACCCTGGAGACGGTCAACTGTGTTGGCGCCTGTGCCCTGGGTCCTATAGTCATAGTTGATGAGGAATATTCCGGGCAAATGAAGACCGATAAGGTTCAACCCCTGTTAGAGAGCTACGATTAATATAAAAAGGAAAGAGCATTGAGAAGGTTAAGCTCTCCGGATGAGTTAGAAGCGAAAAGGGAATCAATAATCAGAAGCAGGGACGCTTGTAAACCATGCATAACAATATGCGGTGGGACCGGCTGCCATGCCTTTGGCTGTGAAAAGATAGTCTCTGATTTTAAGCAAGAGATTAAAAGACAGGGTTTAGAAGCTAACATAGATATTAGAACCACAGGTTGCCACGGCTTTTGTGAGAGGGGCCCAATGGTAGTTATCAGACCGCAGAATATTTTCTACCAGCGTATAAAAGAAGAGGATGTTCCCGAGATAATTTCAGAGACTATTGCTAAGGGTAAGATTATTGATCGATTACTCTATACTGACACAACTGCAGGTAAGAGTGTCATCTATGAGAATGAAGTGCCGTTCTACCAGAAGCAGGAGCGTATTGTCTTCGGTAATAACGGATTTATTGACCCTACTATAATTGATGACTATCTTGCCGTTGGTGGCTATTCTGCTCTGAGCAAGGCACTTTATAAGATGTCTCCAGAAAAGGTAATTGATGAGGTTATGAAATCTGGGTTGAGGGGACGTGGTGGTGGTGGTTTTCCCACTGGAATCAAGTGGGGAAGCTGCCGTTCGGCGCAGGGTGATACCAAGTATGTTATATGCAATGCTGATGAAGGAGACCCCGGCGCCTATATGGATAGAAGTCTGATAGAAGGAAATCCTCATAGCGTTCTAGAAGGGATGCTCATCGGAGCCTATGCTATCGGAGCTTACGAAGGCTTTATTTATATTCGTAATGAATATCCACTAGCGGTAAGAAATACAGAGATTGCCATTAAACAAGCCGAAGAGTATGGGCTTCTGGGTAAAAACATTCTGGGTTCCGGTTTTGACCTGACCATCAGAACAAACAGGGGAGGCGGGGCTTTTGTCTGTGGTGAATCAACAGCACTTATGGCTTCGCTGGAAGGAAAGGTAGGTGAACCTAGGGCGAAGTATGTTCATACCTCTGAGAAAGGTCTGTGGGATAAGCCGACCAATCTTAATAATGTAGAGACCTGGGCGAATATACCGCTTATAATCAATAAGGGTGCTGACTGGTACGCTAAGATAGGCACTGCTAACAGCAAGGGAACCAAGATATTTTCTCTGGTGGGCAAGATTAACAATACAGGCTTGGTAGAAGTGCCTATGGGAATAACATTGCGGGAAATTATTTATGATATAGGTGGTGGTATCCCCGGAGGTAAGAAGTTTAAAGCTGTACAGACAGGCGGTCCTTCAGGAGGTTGTATCCCGGAAAGTTTAATTGACCTGCCAGTAGATTTTGATGAACTTGATAAGGCTGGCTCAATGATGGGCTCCGGTGGCATGATTGTTATGGATGAGGATAACTGCATGGTGGATATAGCCAAGTATTTTATCTCTTTCCTTGAGGAAGAATCCTGTGGTAAGTGTATCCCCTGTCGTGAAGGATTAAAAAGGATGCGAGAGATTTTATCCAACATTACTGAGGGCAGGGGAGAGGATGGTGATATGGAACTACTAGAGCAGTTGTCGTCGGCAATCAAAGATAGTTCCCTGTGTGCCTTGGGTAACACCGCCCCCAACCCTGTCCTGACTACCATTGGCTACTTTAGAGATGAATATCAGGCTCATATAAGGGATAAAAACTGTCCGGCAGGCGTCTGCAAGGCATTAATCACCTATGTTATCATTCCTGAAAAGTGCCCCGGATGTAAGCTATGCATAAAGGCTTGCCCCGCAGGAGCCATGACCTTTGTCGGTAAAGGAAAACCAGTCATTCTAGACCAGGATAAATGCACCAAGTGTGGGACATGTTATGATGTCTGTAAACTTGGTGCTATAGAAATCAGGTAAGGATAAAAAGATGGTAACAATAACTATTGACGGACGAGAGATATGTGCCGGAAAAGGAACAATGATTCTGGATGCTGCGCGTGAGAATAACATCTATATCCCTACCTTATGCACCAATGAGGCGGTTGCTCCCTATGGCGGCTGCCGATTGTGCCTGGTTGAAGTCACTAAGAAAGGAAGACAAAGGCTGGTGGCATCCTGTCTCTACCAGGTAGAAGAAGGGCTTACCATCAAGACCAATTCTGAGAAGATTAAAAACATCCATCGAATGATAATGGAGTTATTACTGGCAAGGTGTCCTAACAACAAGGAAATAAAGGAATTAGCCAAGAAGTTGGGTGTTGAGGTAACAAGGTTCAAGCTGGAGGATAACCAATGTGTTCTCTGCTCCCTGTGTGTTAGAGCCTGCCAGGAGGTGGTTGGTACCAGTGCCATCAGCTTGGTCAATCGGGGTATTAACCGAGAGGTGGCTATCCCCTTTTATGATGATTCAGATGCCTGTATAGCCTGCGGTTCTTGTGCCTATATCTGTCCCACTGATGCCATAAAGGTAGAGGATATAGGTGATACCAGGATAATTACTATGCCCAGTTGCCGGATGGAATTCAAGTTGAAACAGTGTAAAAATTGCGGCATCTACTGGGCTCCGGAAAAGCAGATTAAATATATGGCGGAAAAAGCAAATCTACCCCTGGCATCCCTTGACCTATGCCCCGATTGCCGAGACTAAATCACATTTGACCGCTTAAATCAGCATTGATATACTCTTTGTGCGGGGTGTAGCGCAGTCGGCTAGCGCGCAGCGTTTGGGACGCTGAGGTCGGAGGTTCAAGTCCTCTCACCCCGACCACTTTTTCAACCTATTTAACGGTCCCAATTCAGGTGAATCTCTTTGTAGAGTAAATTTTCCTGTGGCAAGCTATTGACATCGCTATTACATTGGTTTATCCTTCCTACTTGAAAGGAGGAGGATATGCAAGCATATTGTGTTAAATGTCGTACTAAAAGAGAAATAAGGAATGCTAAAGCTGTAACCTTAAAGAATGGCCGACCGGCAACTCAAGGTGTATGTCCAGTGTGCGGAACCAAGATGTTCAGAATAGGAAAGTGTTAAATCTATCAATATAGCCTTGGATTTAATTAGAGTCATAGAACTTAAAAAAGGTTGGGTATTTAAATACCCAACCTTTTTATCCATATCTTTAAATCTTTTAGTAGAAATAGCTCGCTTTTGGTGCTTTATGGCTGGTCTGGATGAATATCAGGGTAAGCGTCAGTTTAATAAGACGCCTGAGCCTAGGGGGCAGGTGGGCAGTAATAGCACTGCTCGTTTTGTTGTCCACAGGCATCAGGCGAAGCAACTCCATTATGATTTTCGCCTGGAGATGGATGGCGTCCTTAAAAGCTGGGCAGTGCCTAAAGGATTACCTATAGAGCCTGGGTTAAGACGCCTGGCGGTTCAGGTGGAAGACCACCCCATAGATTATATAGATTTCGCCGGGCAGATTCCTGAAGGGCAGTACGGCGCTGGAACTGTAGAAATTTGGGATAGCGGTGAATTTGAGCTTAATAAAAAGGGGGCTAACTATCTGGAATTCACCCTGTATGGGAAAAAGCTATCCGGAGATTATATCCTAGTCCATACCGATAGCAAGAACTGGCTTATCTTCAAGCGGAAGTTAAAGTGATAATTTATAGAAGGAGATGGATTGATGTCACCACAAAGGGTAAACCTTTTTGTTAATGATGTGTCTATCCCAACTGAAGATTTTGTACAGGAATTTATTGAGCGTGTTGTCAACGGTATGCTTGCCGTGCTAAAGGGAACTGGTGAAATAAAGGGTGTTCACCTTTCTATTAAGAACGATATTGTTGACATAAATATAAATAACGCTCCGGTTCCCATTAATCCCTTCGTAAACAAATTTATTAAAAACACTATTATAGGAATGGCCACTTCATTAAAGGGTGTAGGCCGGATAGATAGCTTGGAAATCATCATTACGAAGTAAGCCTGTCGGTTTCTTAAGCACCGGCAGTTATGATGCCTCTGTTATTTATCTATTAAATGTTTTTGTTCCTACTTGTCTTAATATAAAACAGTTGCCTCTCTTTAATTCATTATGTTATTATTCTTAAGTCGAAAATCAATATAGATGGAGTAAGGATGTCTAAAATTGGTACGGCAAAGATGTATTGGCGTTTTACACGCAATCTAAGGAAATTCTACAAAGAAAAGGTTACTATAGAGCAAGCCCAGAAGGTTATCAAGGAAAGACTGGAAAATAGAGAAAAGAACCTTCTTGCCATAGTGAAAGGGGCTATTTATGAGAATGAAAATAGCCCCTACCTAAAACTACTTAGACTGGCTGGCTGTGAATATGGAGATTTTGAGCGGATGGTAAAGTCCGATGGCATAGAGGCAACACTGAGAAAGCTATGCCAGGAAGGGGTGTATATAAGCATTGAGGAGTTTAAGGGCAAGAAGGAAGTTAACCGGGGTAGTAAGGTTTTTCAATTCAAGACCAGTGATTTTGACAACCCTCTTTTAGCTGGTCATTTCCAGACCAGAAGTAGTAGCAGTCGGAGCGCTGGTACTAGGACAATATACGACCTTGATTACTTAACAGAAAACTATGCATATCATATTGTTACCATGTACGATGCCTATGAAGCCTTAAGGCTTCCTATTTCCATTTGGTTTCCAATTATTAGTAGCGGACCTTTACTTATGCTGAGTTACGCCAAGGTAGGCATTGTCCCGGTGAGGTGGTTTTCACCGGTTGAAAAGAGGGGTTTCAAGCCCTCTTTTGAGCATAGATTTTTTGCCAACTATATAGTTTTTCTAAGTAGAATCTTTGGCGTCAAGATGCCGTCTCCTGAGTATATGCCTGTGGGTGATGCCATTAAGGTAGCCCAGTGGATAGCGGATACTAAAAAGAAAAAGGGGGCATGTGTTGTAGCCAGCTATACTAGTGCTGCAGTAGCTATTTGCCAGGCAGCCAGGGAAAATGGGTTAGATATTGCCGGGACTAAGTTTCCAGTAGGCGGGGAACCGCTAACCGATGCCAAACGAAAAGAGATTGAGTCAGTCGGTGCTACGACTCTCACCGGGTTTGGTTTTATAGAGGGTGGCTTTGTCGGTATTGGTTGCCTCCAGCCAGTAGCCAAAGACGAGATTCACCTAACCAGCGATTGCTTTGCTTTGATTCAGCAGCCGAGGGAAGTACCACATGCCGCAGTATCGGTTGATGCCTTACTCTTCACCAGCCTCCTGCTATCAACACCTAAGGTCCTGCTTAATGTAGAGAGTGGTGATTACGGTACGGTTGAGGAAAGAAACTGCGGCTGCAGGCTTGAAGAGCTTGGTTTAACCACGCATATCCATGGTATTCGTGGCTTTGATAAGCTGACCAGTGGTGGGATGACTTTTGTCGGTACTGACATGGTCAGGATTATAGAAGAGGTTCTGCCCTCTAAATTCGGCGGTGCCTCAACTGATTACCAGATGGTGGAAGAAGAGGATGAAAAGGGCAAGACTAGTATGAGCGTTATAGTAAGCCCCGAAGTAGGTGATATAGATGAGGCTGAACTTAAAAAGGCAATCCTTGATGAGCTGGCAAAGGGAGCGGATACACAGCGGATGATGGTGCAGGTCTGGTCTCAATCAAAAACAATCAGGGTCAAGCGGGTAAGGCCATATATCACCGCCGGGGGCAAGCTACTGCCGCTCCATATTCAAAAAATCAAAAAGCCTAAAGATACCACCTCTGGGTCAACTCAATAGGGCAAGTCTACAACTAAATTCACCGCCAGAGGGATAAGAAAATGGCTTGACCGTATAGGAGTAAAGATGCTTTATATATAACCCGGTAGTCCCTGGGAGAATAGATATATTGAGTCATTCAACGGCAAACTGAGGGATGAATTACTCAACCGGGAGGTTCTTACTACATTGACTGAGGCCAGGGTATTGATAGAAGAGTGGCGAAGGGAATACAATGGTATTCGGCCACACAGTTCTCTGGGTTACCAGCCTCCGGCACCTGAAGCTATCTTAACTGCGGTAACGATTTAAGAAGTGGTATCATTATTGGGGGTAGGCCAGTGCTTTCATAAAGGATATTACTACCCTTTTCACCGTCTGGAAGTCCGGGGGCATCCTTTTGTTTGCCACTGTCTTTATCTACATGTTCCCACAGATTCCGGAGTGGATATGTAAAATATTCCACACCTATTATATGCTTCAGCCAGTGGTAGAACTAAGCCTGCACGGTGGCGGTTGGCCTGATATTGCGGTGAATGTTTCTATTCTTATTAGCCTGAATATAATACTTGCCTTCGTGGTGTTACTGGCTGCCAGAAGAATGCTGCGGCGCTAATAATAACTACCGCCTAACCTCAGTCTTAGTTTTTTTATCTGTAGATTGTTTAGGTTGCAGTATTTCCTGCAATTTTTCCGGATTATTACTATTTATTACGGCTTCTTCTTTTGAAATTATACCGCTTTTCACCAGTTCAGCCAAAGCTTTATCCATGCTTTGTAGGCCGCCATTACCGCTAAACCACATTGCTTCCGTCAGTTTAGAGGGTTTTTCTTCCCGTATAAGTCTCCTAACTTCAGGATTAGAAATCATAATCTCAAAAACAGCTACCCGCCCCCCTTTAAGCCTTGGTAATAAGGTTTGCGATATTACCGCTTCTATTACCTTTGATAGTTGTATTCTTATTTTCTGTTGCCGGTCTTGAGGGAATACGCCAATTATATTTTCAATCGTCTGAGCGGCATCAGCGGCATATAAAATACCAAGTACCAGACGCCCTGCCTCAGCCGCCCTGATAGCAGTGGATATGACCTCCGGGTCAATCATCTCGCCGAGAACAATTACGTCCGGGTCATGCCGCAAAGCATTTTTTAAGGCGATATCAAATGATTTAGTATCACCCCCGATGTCCCGCTGGGCTATGATACACTTATTGTTGCTGTGCAGATATTCAATAGGGTCTTCAATGGTGATGACATTTCTTTTCTCACTTTGGTTGAGATGATGGAGCATAGCCGCCATGGTAGTAGATTTGCCACTGCCAGCAGGCCCGGTTACCAGAATAAGCCCTTTCGGTTTAAGAATAAGCTCCTTTAATATCTGGGGTAACCCTAATTCATCAATGGATGAAATATTAAATGGTACCAAACGAAAGGCAAGGCTAATAGTACCCCTTTGCCGCATAATATTGACCCGGAACCGAGCGAGTCCAGGAACACTATAGGCGAAGTCCAGCTCCTTCTCTCTAAGGAAAGTACTCCTTTGTTCTGGTGTTGTGACACGCTCAAATGCCATCTCAACATCTTTAGCCGCCAGCGGTGATAAATCTTCTTGTGGCACCAACCCCCCATCAATGCGGAATACCGGCGGGCTTGACACCCTCAGGTGCATATCCGAGGCACCTTTGTTAACCATTAGCTTAAGCAGCTCACTTACTTCCATAAATTACCTTTCCGTCTATTCTATTCACTATTATTCAATATCTTTATTCTTATCTTAGTAGAATGAACCGCTCAATTTGAGCAGTTCTTAATTGGTTCTGCTGATACGATTAGCCTCAATCTCTATTCTATTCACTTCATCCTCAGTAAATAGCCTCCACCCCCTCCTGTCCCTGTGCTCCGGCTCGCTGAAGACGCCTTCCGTGAGCCAGCGAAATAAGGTTGTCCGGCTAATGCCAACCATCCGGCAGACCTCAGCCGTTCTATAATATTTCCGCCCGCTTAATGTTACAGGCATATCCCGACACCTCCAATATGGCTCAGGTATATTCTAGGTTGGTTTGGTTACTTGGTAAATCCCTCTTTAGTACTTTCTGATATGTACTTTCGCAATATGACTATAGTCCCGTAACACTATCTAACATTGGGTATAAATTCATCAACCAGCAATAGTATAGGATATCACTAATAGAAACAGCCGAGAGAACAGCACCCGAATTCAAGCTAAACCCATAAATTGAGCAATAACCCTATGGATTTTCCCTCTCGGGCGGATTATCAAGAGCCTGCCTCAAACTTTTTATGAAATTGCCAACCGACTGGAGACCATCCTCAGCCTCCATAAGCTGGATTACCCTACTGCCGACAATTACCCCATCAGCCATCCGAGCTACCTGCTTTGCCTGTTCCGGTTTAGATATACCAAAGCCGATACAGAGTGGTTTGGAGGTTACTTTCCTCACCCTGGAGACAAAAGACTCCAGATTTTCGGGCAGCTTTCCCCTCACCCCGGTAACCCCGGTTACTGAGACCAGATAGATAAAGCCACTAGTCTTCTGAGCCACCAGCCTGATGCGCTTTTCGGTGCTGGTCGGAGCCAGCAGGTAGATGAGGTCAAGGCCTTGCCCCTGGGTGATGGCTTCAAGCTCCGAGCCTTCATCCGGTGGCAGGTCAGGGATGATTAAACCGTCAACACCAGAGCTAACACAGGCAGTGCAGAACTTATCCATACCACTATTAAAGACAGGGTTGAAATAGCTCATAAATACTAGCGGTATGTTGACCTTCTGGCTTAACTGTTTGGCTACCTGAAGGCAGAGTTCGGGAGTAACACCGTTTTGCAGAGCACAAAAACTCGCTTTCTGTATGGTAACACCATCAGCCAGAGGGTCGGAGAAGGGTATGCCAAGCTCTACTATATCACAGCCGCAGGATGCCAGAAGTGGAACCACCTTTAAGGTATCTTCAATACTGGGATAGCCTACCGTAATATAGGGTATAAGGGCTATATGGCCCGGCTGGTTAAAGACATGAGCGATGCGGCTCAAGGCTTCACCCCCAGTGCTTCAACTACGATGTCCATATCTTTGTCACCGCGACCGGAAAGGTTTATTACAATTATTTTTTGCTTATCTAGAGAGCCGGCAAGCTTGGTGGCATAGAATATGGCATGAGCCGGCTCCAGCGCCGGTACAATACCCTCGGTATGGCATAACAGTTGGAAGCCCTCAAGCGCTTCCTTATCGCTTATGGCAACATATTTAGCACGCCCGGTATCCTTGAGATAGCTATGCTCGGGACCAACACCGGGGTAATCCAGCCCGGCAGAGATGCTGTGCGTCTGCTGAATCTGTCCGTCGCTATCCTGGAGAATATAGGACTTTGCACCGTGGAGTACGCCTACTCCCCCGGCAATCAGTGAGGCGGCGTGCTTACCGGTGTTAAGCCCTTTACCAGCCGCCTCCACGCCGATGAGCTTGACATCTTTATCGTTCAAGAAGGGGTGAAAAATACCAATGGCATTACTGCCACCACCGACACAGGCGATTATGTAATCGGGTAGTCGGTTGCATTTATTTAAAATTTGCTGTCTGGTTTCCTTACCGATTACTGACTGGAAATCACGCACCATCATAGGATAGGGATGAGGACCAACCACCGAGCCCAGCAGATAGTAGGTGTCCCTGACATTGGTCACCCAGTCTCTTATTGCCTCATTGATGGCGTCCTTCAGTGTTCGACTGCCACTGGAAACTGCTCTAACCTCGGCACCCATGAGTTTCATACGGAAGACATTAAGCGCCTGACGCTCTATATCTTCTTCCCCCATATAGACGATACACTCCAGCCCGAGCATGGCGCATACAGCCGCCGTCGCCACCCCGTGCTGCCCGGCTCCGGTCTCGGCAATGATTCTCTGCTTCCCCATCCTGCAGGCAAGAAGGCCCTGCCCCAGGGCATTGTTAATCTTATGGGCTCCGGTATGAGCCAGGTCTTCCCTCTTGAGAAATATCCGGGCACCAGCACAGTTCTTGGTTAGCCTTTCTGCCAGATAAAGCGGGGTCGGCCTTCCCGAATAGTCTTTAGATAGCGATTCAAACTCAGCCCAGAAGGTAGCATCGCTCTTTGCCTGATTATAGGCTGCTGTCAGCTCGTCCAGTGCCGGCACCAATGTCTCGGGAACAAAGCGCCCGCCATAGTTTCCAAAGTATCCTCTGTCATCAGGTAGCAATAGCCTGCCTCCTTACTTCCCCTATGAATCTTTTGATTTTTTCCGCATCCTTCCTGCCTACTGTCTCTACTCCAGTAGAAACATCAACCCCCCAGGGTTTGGTCTCTTTGACCAGTTTAGCAACATTTTCCGGGGTGAGTCCACCGGCGATAATCACCGGGAATCTGGCTGATACCTCTGCCGCCAATCGCCAGTTAAAGGTTTGTCCTGTTCCGCCATAAGCATCCTTATTTCTTGAATCAAGTAGGCAGATGGGTTTGTGTTTTAAGCGCAAACTATAACCCGATTCTATCTCGGACATAATCTGCTCGGCTTTTTTGTTAGGTAGTATGTGAATAACCTTGATTACCGGCCGCTCAATCTCCAGGCAGTAATGCCAGCCTTCATCACCGCTGAGCTGAACCAAGTCCAGGTGGCAATAATCAGCGATACGATTAACCTCTTTAGCTGGTAAATTAACAAAAACACCGATTATAGCTGGGCATTGCCTCTGGCTATGAACTGCTTCCACTATCTGCAAAGCCTTTTCTGGAGAGACCTGATGCCGACTTTCAGCAAAGACCAATCCCAGAAAATCGGCGCTGGCTTCACCGGCGACCAGTGCGTGTTCTATCTCCGTTATACCGCAGATTTTGACTTTTATCACAATAACTCCCTCATCCTGGCGGCGATGTCTGGTGCTGACATTAGAACCTCACCAATTAGAACGGCGTCAACACCCCACTGCATCATCTTCTCCATATCACTTCTATCCTTGATGCCACTCTCACTGACTACTATCCTATCTGATGGGATAAGGGGCTTCAGGCGTTCGGTAGTAGTTAAGTCCACACTAGAATTATTCAGGTCTCGGTTATTAATGCCGATAATCCTGGCAACACTTTTCAGGGCAATCTCAAGCTCGGCTTCACTATGCACCTCCACCAGACAGCTCATACCCAGTTCATGGCTAAAACTTATTAACTCATCAAGCCTTTCTGGCGTCAGGATAGCCACAATAAGCAGCAGGCTGTCAGCACCATAAGCCCGCGATTCATATACCTGATACGGCTCAAAAATAAAGTCCTTCCTGAGCAGAGGCAGTCTATCATCCCCCAGCGCCTCCCTGATTTCCTTGAGGTAATTAAGATTACCCTGAAAGTATTTAGTCTCGGTTAATACCGATATCGCCGAAGCACCGTTTGCGGCATAGGTCCTGGCTATTTCAACCGGGTTAAAATCGGTGCGAATAATACCCCTTGATGGCGATGCCCTTTTTATCTCGGCGATAAGCTTAACATCACCGCCACATAAAACTGATGCTAGGTCAAGAGGCAGCGGCTGTTCCAGGGCCACCCTGCACAGCTCAGCTAGTGGTGTGACGCGTTTTTTTGTTTCAAGTTCCAGCTGATTATCTTTAACTATCTTATCCAGAATCATTAAACGCCTCTCAGCTATGAATTACTGAATTCAATTAGCTTTTCCAGCTTGGCTAAGGCACGGCCACTATCTATAACTTCTTTAGCCAGGTCGAATCCCTGTTTGAGATTTACCACCCTATCTCCAGCCAGCAGGACAGCAGCGGCATTCAAGAGCACCACATCCCGCTGTGGACCCGGAGTACCTGATAAAATGCTACGCAACAATTCGGCATTCTCATTAATAGTACCACCCTTCAGTTCATCCAACCCAGCCCGAGACAGACCAAATTTCTCAGGACTTATGGCATAGCTCTTTACGCCACCATCCTTTAATTCGCAGACCTGGGTTTTACTGGTAATGGTTATCTCGTCCAAACCATCTTCGCCATGGACTATCAGGGCATGGTGACAGCCTAGGCCCTTAAGTGCCAGTGCCATCTTTTTAAGCAGTGCTCCATCGGCGACACCAATCACCTGAGCCTTGGCGCCAGCCGGATTGGTCAGTGGCCCAAGGATGTTAAAAACAGTACGAATTCCAATCTCTCGCCTTGGGGCAGCGGCATATTTCATTGCCGGATGAAAAACCGGGGCAAACATAAAACCTATACCCACATCATCAATACACTTTTTAACCTGCTGGGCATCAAGGTCAATCTTGACACCCAGGGCTTCCAGTATATCAGCACTACCGCACTGACTGCTCATAGCGCGGTTGCCGTGTTTCGCTACCTTCAGCCCGGCACCAGCAGCCACAAAAGCCGCTGCCGTGGAGATATTGAAGGTGCCGGCACCATCACCACCAGTGCCGCAGGTATCCACCACCGGCTCATCGGTAACTACCGGGATAGCCTTAGCCCTCATCGTCCTGGCAAAACCTATGATTTCATCAACCGTTTCCCCCTTGAGCCTGAGGGCGGTAACAAAGGCACCAAACTGGGCCGGTGTCGCCTGCCCGTTCATAATCTCCTCCATCACCTGAGCCGCCTCACTCATAGTCAATGAACGCCCATCAACTAATGCTTTAATAGCTTCTTTAATCATGATTGTTTATCCTTAAATTCTTTTTAATGTTCATATTTCACTTAATCTCTTTCACCGTTTTGAATCTCTCACAATCAGAACATTGATAAACATGGAGATAAACTGTATTACCATTCACAATACGGTAATTAATATGTTTATTATGCTTCCTTCTAAAAGGCTCACGCCATCTATGAGGCTTTCCGGTTTTTGGACATGTAGCAACTTTCATATATCACATTCCCCTTCATTCCATGAATCTTATGATACACCAACCTCACCCCCTTTAGTCCCCCTCTCCTTTT
>CAYGXW010000001.1:0-92289 GCA_964354125.1 uncultured Dehalococcoidales bacterium | reverse complement strand
GCTTTCAGGATATTATCGACACTCTTTTGGGCCATTCTATCAACTTGCAGTAGCCTATACCGCTTATCTTTAAGATAATACAGGTCGGCGAAGTCACCGATGAAGCCTTTATCCAGCAGCATAGCGCTCATCTTCTCGCCGACACCCCTGATGTCCATGCCTCCTCTGGAAGCAAAGTGCTCGGTGCGTTGCTGTCTCTGGGCTGGGCAGGCAGCATTGGGGCAGTAATACATAACTTCACCCTCAGGTTTAAAAATCTCAGCGCCACATACCGGGCATACTCCTTGGGTTTTACCCAGCAAGCTAAATTCCTTTGCCTCCTTAGGTCGTTTGGCAACTACCGGTCCGATAACCTGTGGTATCACATCACCCGCCCTCTGTATAATAACGGTATCTCCCTCACGGATGTCCTTTCGCCTGATGTCATCTTCATTGTGCAGGGCTGCCTGCTTGATAACTACACCACCTACCGATACCGGCTCCAAAACGGCATACGGATTAATAGTGCCAGTTCGGCCAACACTGACCTTAATTTCTTTTAACACCGTGTTGCCCTGGATAGCCGGGAATTTATAGGCTATTGCCCACCTCGGCTCATGACCAATGCTTCCCAGTCGCTCCTGCAATTCAATCTGGTCTACCTTAACAACTACACCATCGGCTTCATAGGGCAGTCCTTCCCGTCCTTCCACCCAGTTTTTATAGAATTCTTCAACTTGTTCAATACTGGTAAGCAGCTGGTTGTTGGGGTTCATCTTAAAACCGAGGGATTTAAGATACCCCAGGGTCTCCCAGTGGCTTGACTGGGTTGCCCTGCCTTCAGCATATCCCAGCATATAGATATATATGTCCAGTGGTCGGCTGGCTGTAATGCGAGGGTCTAGCTGGCGTACCGAGCCGGCGGCAGCATTCCTAGGATTAGCAAAAAGGGGTAAGCCGGCATCAGCCCTTTCCCGGTTTAATTTATTAAAGCCAGCTTTTGGTATAAAAACTTCACCCCTCACCTCAAACCGTGGGGGTGCCCCCTTTGGCACAGACAGCGGAATGCTCCTTACGGTTCTCAGGTTCTGAGTGATATTCTCACCACGGAAGCCATCACCCCGGGTAGCGCCAATACTCAGTCTACCGTCAACATAGGTTAGAGCCACCGCTAGACCATCAATTTTATGCTCACAGACAAAGCTAAACCTTCGCCCATCAACCATCTTTGATATTCGGTTATACCAAGCAAGTAACTCATCCCGAGAGAAGGCATTACCCAGCGAAAGTAGTGGCAAGGGGTGCTCCACAATGCCGAAGGCTTCTACAGGAGCGGCACCAATTCGCTGTGTTGGTGAGTCTGGCATCAGAAACTGGGGATATTCCTCCTCCAGCCGTTTTATCTCCTGCATCAGCCTATCATATTCGGCATCGCTTATCTCAGGGCTATCCAGAACATAATAAAGATAATTATGGTGGTTAATCTCAGCCCTTAGCTTATCTATCCTTTCTTTTGCCTTATCTAAGTCCTTCATATTAAATACCAGATTTTTGTGCCTTAAGTATATCAGATTATCCTGAGTTGATTAAATAATCCTCAGGTATTATCCTTATAGCTAATGAAGTTAATTACTGGCTTGGGCAATCCGGAACGCGGTTATGCCAATAACCGCCATAATATAGGCTTTTTCTGCCTGAACTACTTGGCTAAACATCAGGGCATCCATTTTAATAAAAAACAGTGCCGAGCCAGAACTGGTACCGGCGAAATAAACGATATTCAAGTGGTATTAGCCAGACCCCAGACCTATATGAACCTGAGCGGTCATTCGGTGAGCCTATTAGTGAACAAATTCAAAGTAGAGCTTGATGAGCTCATTGTTATTCACGATGACCTTGACCTGCCGCTGGGCAGGATAAGAATCCGCCAGGGCGGTAGCTCCGGCGGTCACAAGGGGATAGAATCCATCATCGGCGAACTGGGGAGCCAGGACTTTATCCGCATTAGGGTAGGTATTGGGCGACCAAATGAAAACGCTACCGAAGTCAGCGAAAACGATATTATTAAATATGTGCTCAGCGATTTTACTCCCGATGAAAGACAAACTATAAAACCGGTTATAGCCAAGGTAAGTGAGGCAATTCGCTGCCTGCTTACTGAAGGGTTGGAACTGGCTATGAATAAATATAATTAGTTCTTTGTCAATATTCAGGCTCTGGTGATATAATCCTAGTACCTATTGAAATGGCTAACAATAAAAGGCTCATCGCCGTTATTGGTGGTTCACAAGCATCACAGAAAGAAATAAATCTGGCTGAAGAGGTCGGCTGTGAGCTAGCTAAGAAGGGTGCTATATTGGTCTGCGGTGGGCTGGGTGGGGTTATGGAAGCCGCCTGTCGCGGTGCCAGCTCTGAGGGTGGCATAACCATCGGCATCCTGCCTGGAGATGACAGGCGTGAAGCCAATAGATATGTTCAAATTCCTATAGTTACCGGCATGGGCTATGCCAGAAATGTAGCTGTGGTTAAATCTGCCCAGGCAGTCATCGCCATTGGCGGAAGCTATGGGACACTTTCCGAGATAGGTCATGCTCTTCAGAGTGGCATCCCGGTGATTGGTCTCAACACCTGGTTATTATCAAAAAGCGGCAAACTAAATAGCTCAATTATACCAGTCAATAGTCCAATTGAGGCAGTTGAGAAAGCCCTCAATCTGATTACAGATTAATGCTAAACTGGCTTTGGTAATATAAAGTGTCAACTATTAAAAGCCTAAAAGCCAGAGAAATCCTGGACTCAAGGGGCAACCCAACCCTGGAGGTTGAGGCCAGGTTATCCGGTGGCGCCAGAGGCTGGGCAGCGGTGCCTTCTGGAGCCAGCACCGGCAAGTACGAGGCGGTAGAACTCAGGGATGGGGATATTACCCGCTTTAGAGGCCTGGGCGTGCTTAAAGCGGTAGCCAATGTCAATGAGATAATCTCCCCGGTCCTCAGGGGCATGAACGTAACTGAACAGGAAGCCATTGACCATAAACTGATAGAGCTTGACGGCACCGACAACAAAGCCCTCCTGGGGGCCAATGCTATACTGGGTGCTTCGCTGGCTGTAGCTCATGCCGCGGCTAACTCTCAAGATACACCATTTTATCGTTACCTGGGAGAAGGTGATACCTATAGACTGCCTGTGCCCATGCTTAATATTCTGAACGGTGGCAAGCATGCCTCAAATTCAACTGATTTCCAGGAGTTCATGCTAGTCCCTGCCGGGGCTAAAAGCTTTTCTCACGCTTTACAGATGGGCACCGAGGTCTACCACAGCCTTAAGGCAGTTCTTAAAAGCCAGGGATTTAGCACCAATGTCGGTGATGAAGGTGGTTTTGCCCCTTCACTAAATTCAAATAGAGAAGCCGTAGAGCTAATTCTAACGGCTATTGAAAGAACCGGCTACCAGCCGGGTAAGGACTGCTTCATCGCCTTGGACCCGGCCGCCAGCGAGTTCTATGATGATGGCAAATATAGGTTATTTAAAGAGAGCATTGAATTGACCAGCCAGGAGATGGTAGACTATTATGTCAACTGGGTGGCTAACTACCCCATCATCAGCATTGAGGACGGTATGGCTGAGGACGACTGGGATGGTTGGCAAATACTTAATCAAGGACTGGGTGATAGAGTACAGCTTGTTGGTGATGACCTCTATGCCACCAATATCAAACGCCTCAGCCGAGGTATAAGCCTGAAAGCTTCCAATTCTATCCTTATAAAACCGAATCAAATTGGTACCCTTACCGAGACGATAGCCGCCGTTAAGATGGCACACAAGGCAGGCTGGACGGCAGTGGTAAGCCACCGCTCCGGTGAGACCGAAGATACCACCATAGCCGACCTGGCGGTGGCTCTCAATACAGGAATGCTCAAAGCCGGTGCCCCCTGCCGCTCGGAGCGCACTGCCAAATATAACCGCATCCTCAGAATAGAAGATGAGCTGGGAGAAAAAGCCAGCTTTGCCGGTATTCAAGCATTCCACAGCCTAAAGAGATGGAAAGATGAATGAGCCGAGGAAGCAGATTCCCAGACAAATCAGCAAGTGGCTCTGCCATAAGCTGGAATGCTTTTCTGATTATATTAACTCCTTAAAAAATACCGGATGTTGCTACCTGGAGCTCTTTGCCAGCTACGGCACCTGCACCTGTAAAGGCACTGACTGTATTATTGATGGCGCGGAACTAAGAGTGTTAAAGGCAAAAGATAGGTTTACCAAATGCATATTTGTGGTCAAAGATACCCAGTATGCCGAAGATCTGAAAAAACATATTGCATCACTTAATACTGATAATAGGGTAGCCATAGTAAATGGTAACTGCATCAGGGAGAAGGTTATACTCCAGGCTCTTGACTTCATTCCCCGCTCGGCAGCCAGCTTCGCCCTGATTGACCCACCGGGATATAACAGGCTTCGTTGGTCAACAATAAAGAAGCTCACCAATCACGGCATTGACTGGAGAGGTCACAGGATGGAGCTTTTAATAATATTCCCTTTGGAGATGGCTCTATTGAGAAACTTGAGCCGACCTGAATGTGAAGCTTCCATAAACAGGCTTTACGGCAACCAGAAGTGGCAACAGGTCAGGCAGAAGATGCTGGAGGGTAAGATAGGGCAGGATAAAGCCAGAAATCAGCTTGTGGATTTATTCAAATCTGGCCTAAAGAGCCTGGGATACAGGTATGTTGAAGACTTGAAGCCAGCTCAATTCTCCAACCCGCCCTACTACCATATTATCTGGGCAAGTGACACCAGCAGCCGAGTTAAGGAGCTAGCCAATGCCTGGGGCAAGCCTAGATACTTGCCCTGTGAGCTATTTCATAACGAGAAGAAGGACTGATTATAATGAATAAAATCGGTATTACCACCACCGTCCCGATAGAGGTATTACTTGCCGCCGGCTATCAGCCGGTTGACCTGAATAATGTCTTTATTTCTGACCCCAACCCGGAGCGTCTGGTCAGGATTGCCGAGAGAGCCGGTTTCCCCCTGAACTGCTGTAGCTGGATTAAGGGCATCTATGGTGTATGTATGGAGTCCGATATTGATACCGTATTATGCGTTACTACCGGTGACTGCTCTAATACCATTATGCTTATGGAGGTCTTGAAGCTCAAAGGTTTTAAGACCATACCCTTTGCCTACCCCGACTGTCCTGACATTGGGCATATGCAGTATACACTTGAAAGTCTGGCGAAAAGGCTGGACACTACCTTAGAATCAGCCGAAAAGGTTAGGCAAGAGCTAGAACCCTGCCGGGAGCTGGCACATACACTTGACCGTCTTACCTGGCAGGAAGGTCTGGTAAGCGGCTTGGAAAACCATCTCTGGCTGGTATCTACCTCCGACTTTAACCAGAACCATAATGAGTATTTTAACCAGCTTCAGGAACTAGTAGACAGTTGCTATCATCGCTCTCCCTACCCTGAAGATATGCTCCAGATTGCCTATACTGGTGTGCCTGCAGTATTCGGTAGAGACCTCTACCGCTATCTGGAAAGGAACGGGGCCAGGGTGGTTTTCAATGAGATTCAGCGCCAGTTTGCCATGCCGGAACCGGGGGGCTCACTGGCAGAGCAATACAGTAATTATACCTACCCCTATTCAATATACCAGCGGCTAAGGGACATCACCACCGAAATTGAGCGGCGACGAGTTGACGGGGTCATACATTATGTCCAGGCTTTCTGCCACCGTGGTATCGGCGACATTATCTTTCGGAATATCATAAAACTGCCTATTCTAACGCTTGAGGGCAACGACGACTTCTTCCTAAACCAGCATACCAAAACACGAGTCGAAGCCTTCATTGATATGCTTAAACGCAACCCCAAAAGGCAAAAATACATTAAACAAGAACTAAAAAACCCAGCTTTTTAAAGTAATACAGAGGAGGTATAAAATGGCGACCCATATTGGTATTAACGGATTCGGGCGGGTTGGTAGACTGATGCTGAGGACGATAAACCAGTACTACAGCGGCAAGCTTGAGGTAATAGCCGTTAATGACCTGACTGATGCCAAAACCAATGCTCACCTTCTTAAATGGGATAGCACCTACGGAGCCTACCCCGGCACTATAGAAGCCACCGACGATACAATCAATGTAGATGGTAAGGAAATAAAGGTGCTCTCAGAGCGTGAGCCGGCTAGTATTCCCTGGTCAGATTATGGTGTAGAAATAGTGATAGAGTCAACAGGCAAGTTCACCGACGCCACCAAGGCGATAGCTCACCGGCAAGGTAGTGTTAAGAAGGTGCTTATCTCAGCCCCGGCTAAGAATGAAGATATTACCATTGTTCTCGGCGTTAACGAAGATAAATATAAGCCCAAAAAGCATCATGTCATATCCAATGCCTCCTGTACCACAAACGCCCTGGCACCGGTAGCCAAGGTGTTACATCAGAGCTTCGGTATAACAAAGGGACTGATGACCACTGTCCACGCCTATACCAACGACCAGAGACTTCTGGATATGTTCCACAAAGACCTGCGCCGTGCCCGCTCGGCGGCAGTAAATCTGGTACCGACTACCACCGGCGCCGCCTATGCCATAGGACAGGTAATACCCGAGCTTGAAGGTAAACTTCATGGCATAGCCTTCAGGGTGCCAATAACCACCGTCTCTATTATTGACCTTGTCGCCGAACTGGATAGAGATGTTACTGTTGAGCAGGTGAAAAAGGCTTTTCAATCAGCCGCCGAGGGACGGTTAAAAGGAATCCTGGAGTGCTGCCAGGAACCCCTGGTCAGCAGTGACTTTAAAGGCAATCCCGCCAGCTCTATTATTGATGTACCCAGTATTATGGTTATAGGCGGTAACATGGTCAAGATACTTGCCTGGTATGATAATGAATGGGGCTACTGCTGCCGTTTGGCTGACCTGTCTGCCTTCATCGCCAATAAAGGTCTGTAGTCTTTACTATAATAATTTGCTAATGGTACATTGGTAAGGTTGACATTGACAAAATATAAGGATTAAAATAACTAATCTAGTTTATATATAGAATATGGAGGTTGTAAGATGAAATTAGTAGTCATCGGTTTTGGGCAGTGTGGTAGTCGTATTGCCGATGAGTTTGCCCGATTAAATAGAAGAGCACACAGCCACCGCGGGATTGAGATAACTCCGGGTGTTTTTGCTGTTAATACAGATGCCGCTGATTTAAGCGGGCTGGCAACAATAAATACTGATTATCAACACCGAATACTTATTGGTGGTCGTAAAACTGGTGGTCACGGTGTCGGTAAGATCAACGAGCTGGGCGCTGAGATAGCCAGAGAAGACGCCGACAAGGTTGTTGACGCCCTCAGGGCAACCAAACGATTTTATGAAACGGATGCCTTTCTGCTGATTGCCGGTGCCGCCGGTGGTACCGGTTCCGGTTCAATACCAATAATGGCTCAGTATATTAAAGAACGCTATTCAGACAAACCATTATACGGACTTGCCGTTCTTCCCTTTGAGCATGAAGAGGAGAATGAGGAAAGAACCGTCTACAACACAGCAGTATGCCTTAAATCCCTTTATTCAGTGGCTGATGCTGTAATTCTCATTGACAATCAGAGATACGTCCGAAAGGACTTCTCGCTGAAGAACAACCTGACTAAAATCAATACCTTAATAGTTGACCCATTCTACAACCTTCTCTGCGCCGGTGAAGAGAAAAAAGCCGGGCATGTTGGTGCCAAGACACTTGATGCTGGAGATATTATACAGACCCTTTTGGGCTGGACTGTAATCGGCTATGGCAAGTCTCATCTAAAAAGGTTCAAGCTGCCAATTGGAGCAAAGAGCTTCAGGGAAAAAAGCACCGAAACCCATAAAGGTATTCAGGCAATGGATGAAGCCATAAGCGAGCTATCAACCAGATGCAACGCTAAGGATGCCGGCAGAGCACTTTATCTCCTGTCGGCGCCAGCCAAGGAAATCAATATGGACCTGGTCAAGGAACTCGGCGACTGGCTAAAGGACCTGGCTCCGAATTCCATAATAAGGGATGGTGACTATCCAAGAGAAAGCGGTGTCCTGAATGTAACACTTATCCTGTCTGAACTCAGTGATGTGGAAAAGGTGAGACAATACTATAATAAATCTACCAATCTGGTGCCGGTCATAAAACAGAGGCAGAAAGAGGTAGAGGCTAAGCTTAAAACCATAGAAGAGACAGGCAAAGACATACCCACTCTGTTATAACTAATAATTTATATCTACTAAAATTAGTCCCCTTCTTCTAGGCGAGAGGGGGACTTTTTTAATCGGTCCAGATTATTAATATCAGCTAACTAAATGGCTTCTTTGGAAATGAGGCAATATAGAGTATAATAGGGGTCAAGAGGATGGACTCGCAGGTCTTCTATCGCAAATGGCGCCCGCAAACCCTGGCTGAGGTCGTTGGCCAGGAGCAAGTAACCAGAACATTGCTTAACGCCCTGAGTAGTGAACGTGTCTCTCACGCCTATCTTTTTTGTGGCCCAAGAGGGACGGGTAAGACCAGTACCGGCCGTATTCTGGCTAAGGCGATAAACTGCCTTACCAACGGCAAAGGCGAGCCGTGTAATACCTGTGATATGTGCCGGGCAGTCACCGATGGCAGAGCCCTGGATGTCATTGAGATTGATGCCGCCTCAAACACCGGCGTTGATGATATCAGAGCCCTCCGAGAAAAGGTCAGTTATGCCCCAAATCAAGCCAAGTATAAGGTTTATATTATAGATGAAGTCCACATGCTCAGCATCAATGCATCCAATGCACTGCTCAAGACGCTTGAGGAACCACCACCAAATGTCATCTTTATCCTGGCGACCACCGAAGTCCATAAAGTACTGCCTACCATTATGTCACGATGCCAGCGTTTTGATTTCCGTCGCGTCAGCCAAAAGGATATTATGCTCAAACTGAGCCGTATTTGTAGTTCAGAAGGCATAAATGTAGAACCAGAAGCACTAAAGCTAATTGCCAAGAGCGCCGCCGGTAGCCTTCGGGATGCCGAAAATATTTTAGAGAAGCTCTTTGCCTACTACGGCTCGGATATTGGGCTGAGCCAGGCTCAGGCTATCTTAGGGGTTACCGGTGATGAGCGAGCCAAAGAGCTGGTTGAGCATATTGTAAATAACGATATCTCGGCTGGAATAAAAATAATAAATGCTGTAAGCAGTGACGGCATTGACCTTAAGCAATTCAACCGGGAACTGGTAGCCTACCTCAGAGGTTTACTACTTATAAAGAATGGCTGCGAGAAAGACCTTGACCTTACCGCTGAAGAAATAGCTGTGTTAAAAGATTTAGCCAACAGAACCTCCACAGAACAAATCTTAAAAGCGGTAAAACTCTTTGGTCATCTTGAGATAGTTCTCAACGATTATTCCACCTTACCATTAGAGCTGGCATTAGTTGACTGCACCCTTACCTCAACAGAAGAAAAATTAGTACCTGTTAAGCATAGTGAACCTGAACCTATTAAACCTGTGAAGGCAGCCACACCACCAGCTATCCCCAAACAAAAGAAAAAACCGGTGAAAGAACCGGAACCGGCTGAAGTCTCGCCCTCAGCGGTAGAAGTAGCTGAAGCTACTCCACTAGAAACGGATAACAAGTTAGAGCAATTAAAATCAAACTGGAGACAGGTCATTGAGCAAGCCCCGGAAGGGGTTAAAAGAACCCCGGCTGTTGCTATCCTCAGAAGTGCTGGTGTACAACCGGTAGCTTTTGAGGGTGACACCGTAATCCTGACATTCAGATATCCCTACCATAAGGAGAAGATAGAGGAACCGGAAAACAGGAGAATAACCGCCCAGATTATAAGTAATTTTATGGGCTATTCCTGTCAGGTTCGTTGCGTTTATGAACCAGAGGAGAATTACCTAGTACGGGAGGCGCAGAAAATAGGCGCTCAAATTATTGACATGGAGGAAAAATGAACCTTTCTATGGTAAAACAAGCCCTAGAACTCAAATCCAAGCTGGAGAAGACTCAAAAAGAGCTAGCCAAAATGACCGTTGAAGCAGAATCAGGGAATGGGGCGGTTAAGGTTACCGCCAGTGGTCAGCAAAAAATACTATCCATTAAAATATCACCCGAGGTTATAGACCCCAAAAAATCAGCCCAACTGGAAAAGCTGGTGCTCAAAGCAGTAACCGATACCCTAGATAAATCAAGAAAGCTAGCTGATAAACACCTCAGCAAGCTAACCGGCGGCATCAAGATCCCGGGAATTACTGATTAGGTTAAGGAGAGCTAAAATTGGATCTGAATCCGGCGACCACCGCTGACTCGGTAAGCAAGCTCATCCAGGAACTATCAAAGCTACCTGGTATTGGTCCCAAAAGCGCTCAGCGGCTGACTTATTACCTTCTCCGCGCCCCCAGTGAACAAGCCAAAACCCTGGCTGAAGCTATACTATCTTTAAGGCAAAAGACCAAGCTATGCTCCAGTTGTTTTAATATCACCGACTCTGAAATCTGCCCCATTTGTAACAGCTATGAGCGGGATAAGAATAAAATATGCATCGTGGAACAGCCCCAGGATATCCTGGCTCTAGAGCATATAGGAGCCTATAAAGGGCTGTACCATGTACTGCACGGCGCCATCTCCCCCACCGAGGGAGTCGGCACCGAAGATATAAGAATCAAGGAGCTCCTAGGACGGCTAAAAGGTAGCCATATAGATGAGGTAATTTTAGCCACCAACCCCACCCTTGAGGGGGAAACTACCGCTATGTATCTCAATAAACTCATCTCACCCCTGGGCATCAGGGTTACACTCTTAGCTCGTGGGCTTCCCTTCGGCACCGAACTGGAATATGCCGACGATGTCACCCTGACCCACGCCCTTGAGGGCAGGCAGGAGTTTTGAAATCCATTCCCCTAACCCCCTTCCCTTAGCAAGGGAAGTGGAAATATAAATATATAGATATAGGAGAGGGAGACAATAGGGGAGAGCTCAAAAAGGGGCAAAGCCTTAGACAATATTTGAGGAGTCTAAGAGGGGCGTAGCCCCTCTTCCCAATAATTCCCCCTCTCCTTCCAAAGGAGAGGGGGATACAGAGGGTGAGGTTCAAATATGACCAAACCGCGCAATTATCAAACCGAAGCCATAATCATTAAAAAAACCAAGCTGGGTGAGGCGGATAGAATCCTTACCCTATACACTCCCCATCTGGGTAAGATTCAGGCGGTAGCCAAGGGGGTCAGGCGGCCAAGAAGCAAGCTATCGGGTCACCTGGAACTGCTGACCTATAGCCTGGTATCTCTAGCTAGGGGGCGGAATCTGGATACCATAACCGGCAGCCAGACGCTCAACAGTTTTTTGCCAATTAAGAGTGACCTTGAGCTTACCTCATACGCTCTTTATACTACCGAGCTGGTTAACCAGTTTACCGCCGACCATATTGAAGATTACCCACTGTTCAGCCTGCTACTTGAGACATTGGAGCAACTTTTCCAGGGTGGAGATAAGGAACTTATCCTGCGTTATTTTGAGCTGCACCTCCTTGAGCAAGTTGGCTACCGCCCCCGACTTCAACAGTGTGTTTCATGCCACCATCAGCTAAAATCCACCACTAACTATTTCTGCTCCAGTGCCGGTGGTATACTATGCCCCGATTGCAGTCAAGACCAGCCCTTCAGCTACCCCCTTTCGGTTAATGGGTTAAAGGTATTAAGGCTGATACAGGATAGCGATTATAGTATTATTAATAGGTTAAAAATGAATCGTGTTCTATCCGATGAGCTTGAAGGAATAACAAGGAATTATATTAAATACCTCCTGGAAAAAGAAATAAAGTCAGCCGCCTGGCTGGATGCCTTAAAACAGCAAAGTCATGGAGCTTTACTATAGCCGCGGGATAAAATATAATAACCACTGATTATGACATCAAGGTTAGAACGTATAGCCAAACAGAGGCTGGAAAAGCTTGAAAGGCTCAGAGCCCGCGGCATTAATCCCTACCCCAATAGCTACCTGCGAACACATACTGCTGAGCAAGCAGTCGAACTACTTCAAAAGTGGGAGTCAAGAGATACTTCCAAAGAAGTTCTGGACCGTTTAGCTGGTAGAGATTCAGAAATGGTTAATGTCGCCGGGCGTATTATGGCTATCCGCTCCATGGGTAAGAGCTCATTTCTTGACATCCGCGATGGCTCAGGGAAAATTCAGCTACTATTTCAGGATATCCATAAGTATGACGAAGAGCAAATTCAACTATTCAATGATTTAGATATCGGCGATTTTATCGGGGTTGAGGGGAATCTGATTCGGACAAGAACGGGTGAACCCACTATCTGGGTAGCAGACTTTACCCTGCTGGTCAAGTCGCTTAGGCCTTTACCTGAAAAGTGGCATGGTCTTCAGGATATTGATGCCCGCCACCGGCAACGCTACCTGGACCTAATAAGCAATCCTGAAGTCAGGGAGACTTTCAGGGTGCGTAGCCAGGTCATCTACGCTATCAGGGGTTACCTTAACCGGAAGGGTTTTCTGGAGGTGGAAACGCCCGTGCTCCAGCCATCTGCCGGGGGTGCTCTCGCCCGCCCCTTTATCACCCATCACCATACCCTTGACCAAGATTTCTATCTTCGGATTGCCCTGGAACTCCACCTTAAGCGGCTGATAATAGGCGGTTTTGACAAGGTCTACGAAATAGGACGCACCTTCCGTAATGAAGGTATCTCCACCAAGCACAACCCGGAGTTCACCATGCTGGAAAGCTACCAAGCCTATACCGACTATAATGGTGTCATGAATATGCTTGAGGCAATGGTTTCTGGTATTGTTAGAAAAATCACCGGCAAATACAAGGTGGAATTTGGCGACAATACCATTGATTTCAAGCCGCCGTGGCAACGCCTGGAACTGAGACAGACGATTATCAAATACTGCGGTATTGACTTTAATGAATTTCCCGATACTAAATCACTAAGAACCGAGATGCAGAATCTAAAGATAGAGGTTGACCCCCAAAAAGATAGGGGACGGCTCATAGACGAGCTTATCTCAACCTTTGTCGAGCCCAATCTAATACAGCCAACCATCCTTTTTGACTACCCGGTAGAGATGTCGCCACTGGCTAAGAGAAAGCCAGCCGATGACTCTCTAGTGGAGCGCTTTGAAGCCTTTGCCGGCGGAATGGAAATTGCCAACGCCTTCACCGAACTTAATGACCCTATTGAGCAGGAGCAGCGATTCATCAATCAACAAAAAGAGCGCCAGACGGAAGACGAGACAGAGGTCATTGATGAAGACTTTCTGCTGGCACTGGAATACGGAATGCCACCAACCGGTGGTCTGGGGGTTGGTATTGACCGACTGGTAATGCTACTGACCAACCAGCAATCAATCCGTGAGGTTATTCTATTCCCACAGCTCAGGGAAAAAACATAAGGAGGTTCACAAATGGGTTTTTTAGACAAGTTGTTCGGAGAAAAGGAGAAACCGCCTAAAATCTTCACCGAAAAGGATAATAAGGGAACGCGCCATGATACCCTGGACATCGCCAGTTCCTACTGGATGGCTCGCATAAGCTCGCCAAAGAAAGACCCCTTCGTCATGTACACCTTTGATAACGATGAAGATGCCAGAAAAGCCCTGCTGGAATTACCTTGCATCCACATCGCGGATAATTCTCAAAAACTAATATGTACCGAGGTTTTGATTTTCGGCTACTACAAAACAGAGCAAGGTAAATATGAGGCAGTTATTTGCGGTGACGACCTGACACATGAACTATGGCAAAAAACCAAGGAGAGCTTCGCCAAACATGGTGGTCAGCGAAAGAACGACCAGGAGCCAGAGAGACGTGCCGCCCCTGCAGCTAAAGCAAAAGAGGCTAAACCATCCCAGGTTAAGTTTGTCAGGGAAGACTGCGTGCAAAGGTATGGTACCACCATGACTTATCGGGTTCACAAGGCACCCGACGCCGCTTCTGCCAAGGCTTTCCTGGAACAGAACCCGGTAAACAAACAGTTCTATTACATAGTAGTTGAGACGCCGGAAGGCAACTATTGCCGTGACATTCAGGGGATGTATAAGGAATAGGAAACTATGGCTGATGATAAAGAATTGGTCGCCTGCTGTGGTCTCTACTGTGGTGACTGCTTTATCTATCAGGGTAAGATTGCCGATTTAGCTAGAGACCTCAGAAAAGAACTGAGAAAGGCAAGGTTTGATAACCAGGCGGAGTTGATGTCCCAGGAACCCTTCTTTACCGTATTAAAAAACTACCAGCAATGTTATGAAGTACTGGGGGCGCTGGTAAAATTTCGCTGCAAGAGAGCATGTAGAGGTGGGGGTGGTCCACCCTTCTGCAAGATAAGAAAGTGCTGCCAGAAGAAGGGTATTAGCGGCTGCTGGCAATGCGACGGTTTTGAAACCTGTAATAAGCTTGACTCCTTGAAACCATTTCATGGTGATGCTCAACTAACAAATCTTAAAATACTCAAGAAGGCAGGGGTTGACAGCTTCCTAAAATGCAAGCGATACTGGTAAATAACTGGTATGAGGGTAAGACTGAAAAGGGGCGTCCAAGAGGGGCTTCGCCCCTCTTCCAAAATCTTCCCCCTTCCCCTTGCTAAGGGGAAGGGGATAAAGGAGATAGGGTAAGTTAGATTATGCTTGACCTAAAGTTTATCCGTGACAATACAGAACTGGTGCGGCAGGCGGTAGTCAACCGTCAGGATAGCGCCCCCTTAGACGAAATCCTTAAACTTGATTCTTCCCGCCGCCGGAAGCTTCTGGAATTGGAAGAGGCAAGACGAGAGCGTAAAGAGATAGCCAGAGAAAGAAAGGCTGATGTTGAGGTTGAAGGGCGCGAGCTTCGTAGCCGGATAAAGTCTCTTGAGGAAGAGCTGAGGAATCTGGAAAGTCAACTTGAAGACCTGCTACTGCGAGTGCCCAACATACCACACCCTTCAGTGCCGGTTGGCAAAGATGAAGACGATGACATTGTAGTGCGCTCCTGGGGTAAGTTACCGCAGTTTGATTTTCCGCCGGTACCCCACTGGAAACTGGGTGAAGAGCTGGGCATTATTGACTTTGAAAGAGGGGTCAAGCTATCAGGCACCCGCTTTTATGTCCTCAAGGGATTAGGTTCCCGTCTGCAGAGAGCCCTTATTGATTTTATGCTTGACCTCCACACCAGAGAGCACGGCTACCAGGAGGTCTATCCGCCATTTATGGTCAAAAGGGAATGCATGGTCGGTTCCAGCAACCTGCCCAAGTTTGCCGATAACCTGTATCATGATGATGAGGATGACCTGTGGTTTGTGCCTACGGCTGAAGTGCCCCTCACCAACCTCCACCGTGAGGAAATCATAACGCCCGGGGTCTTACCCATCTACTATGTCGCCTACACCGCCTGTTTCCGAAGGGAAAAGATGTCCGCCGGCAAGGACACAAGGGGCATAAAAAGGGGCCACCAGTTTGACAAGGTTGAGCTTTATAAATTCACCGAACCGGAAAGCTCTGATGATGAGCTTGAGAAGATGGTAAATGATGCCGAAAGTGTCTGCCAGAAGCTTGGGCTACCCTACCGGGTAAAGCAGCTATGCACCGCTGATTTGGGCTTTGCCTCCACCAAGTCCTATGATATTGAGATGTGGGCTCCGGGATGTGCCGAGTGGCTGGAGGTAAGCTCCTGCTCCAACTGCGGTGATTTTCAAGCTCGCCGGGCCAGCATCCGCTACCGCCCCTCCCCGGAAAGCAAACCCCTGTTCGTCCACACCCTAAACGGCTCCGGGCTGGCACTACCCAGGGTTCTCATTGCCGTAATGGAAAACTACCAGCAATCCGACGGTAGTATAGTTATACCAGATGTTTTGCAGCCTTATGTGGGGGAGAAGGTGGTTAGGTAAAAATTATGCTTTTTTCTGAAAAATATGGTTATAGGCCAATAAAGAATGTTATGCAAATTGATAATATGGATAACGATTTACGTGTTGGGCTATGGAACGCATTGGATATTCACTATTTGCAAACCACAGGCAGTGGGTGGCTCAAAGAACATAAAAATCTCTATTCACTATTTTTTAATTTATGGCTGGATTACTTCAAGAAACCCTTTGATACCATACCTACATATTATGAGGATGCAAGAAAAGAAGTAAAAGAATATTTCTTTTCCTTCAAATGGTTTGAAGTTTACGATTTTATACAATTTGTCGTTGGTAACTATTCTATCCAAGGTATAAATGAGAAATTCACAAACTACTGTAATTATATATTAGAACGTGAAGTGTCTGGTTGGCGGTTTATTGGCGGAGAAATAGCACCTATAACCTCTGAAGAAGAAATATCCGAAATAGAAGAGGCACTAGAGTCTACAGATTCTCTTAAACCCGTTACAATACATCTAAAAACAGCACTAGATTTTCTCTCAGATAAGCAAAGCCCTGATTACAGGAATTCTATTAAAGAATCAATAAGTGCCGTAGAGGCAATTTGTAGAATAATAACAGGTAATAACAAAGCAACTTTAGGGAAAGCGTTAAGAGTAATCAAGGATAAAATGCCTCTACATCTTGCTTTAGAACAGGCGTTTTGTAAACTATACGGATATACAAGCGATGCGGATGGGATACGTCACTCTTTATTAGATGAATCCCAATTAGATTTTGAAGACGCAAAATTTATGCTAGTATCATGTTCAGCATTTATAAATTACTTAAAATTAAAGGCATCAAAAGCAGGAATTAAATTATAATTATTTTACTACATTACTCACTCTGGGAATGGCACACCCTCAAATTTATCTCTTCCGGTGGCTTCAAGGGCTAGATAGTTACCGGCATCGGTCTTTTGATACATACCCGGGGCGGTAATTGATTTTAGAAGCCCGATGAACTTCTGCATCTGTAAGGTAATGTCTTCTTTCTCTCTTCTACTGATGGTGGAAAGTACAAACACACCATTTACAACCTTTGACTGGGCGCAATTTTTAACTATAGTTTCGTAAAGAACATCGGTTTTGAAGCCAACTATCAGCTTCCATATACCTTCTCTTAATCGGCTAACTGAGGTCAAATTTTTTATGGCATCCATAATGCTATCATTGCTTAGAGTGCCCTTTACCTGAATAACACACCTCACTGCCTCAGGCTTTACCACCACTATATCCCCCGATACAAACAGCGGCCCATATTCGGCGGCGCTGTAAACAATTATGTCACACTCACGACTGCTGTTTCCCGTTTCAGATAGGATTACCCCGCGCCCGACATCAAAAGATTTTGATATGCTTTCCCTGACCGCATCCCTGATTATCGCCTCATAATAATCACCGATTATCTGCGGGTCTTTCAGCAGGGAGCAGATTATATCCCTTTGCACCAGTATCTTCTCCTGAACCATCCTGTAATATTGCTTCATAGCTCAACCTCCTGATAGCAATTTTAACATCTTCTGGGTATAATACTCTTGTTCGCTTCACGCTGGAGGGGTGTCCGAGTGGCCTATGGAGACGGTCTTGAAAACCGTTGTCCCTGCAAGGGGACCGTGGGTTCGAATCCCACCCCCTCCGCCATTAATGGCTTTCAACAGACACCTCATTCAACATAGCAAAACCAAGGGGATTCAGCTGGTACCCGGTGACATCCGGCTTGACAAGTACATAATTTTGCCCGAACCACAGGGGTAGACAGGCGGCATCACTAACCAGTATCTGCTCCGCCTGTTGATATAGCTCAAGGCTTTTCTCGTTATCCTGCTCCAAACTCGCCATCTCTAGTAATGAATCTACCCCCGGATTGCTGTATTCGCCGATGTTATATTCAGAGCCACTGGCAAACAATACTTCAAGAAAATTCTGCGGATGGGGGTAATCAGCACCCCAGCCCCAATAAAACATCTCGTCCTTTTCCTGCATAAGATTATAGATGTACTCCTCCGGCTCCAGCTGCCTCACATCCACTTCTACCCCCAGGTTAACCCGCCACTCATTTATTATAGCCTCTAATTCTTGTGAAATTTGCCCTCCCCAGCCCCCGGTGGTAATAGTAATTTTGGGCAGATTGGATACATCACCATATTTTGAAGCAGAAATTAGTTCAAGGGCAAGCTCTACATCGTAATTAAGCCCTAATAAGTCATCGTTAAAGCCAGGCATACCTGGCGGCAGAATACCATCCGCCCGACTCACAGCATCCTTAAAAGTCAGAGAGACTAGCTTATCTTTATCTATAGCCAGAGAAAAGGCACGTCGGATATTAGCATCGTCAAAGGGTGGTTTTTGGCAATTAAAGCCAATGTAGGTCAAACTTAGCTCAGGGAATACCGTCAGTTCTTGATAGAAATCACCAGCCATATCAGTAACCCTATCAATATAATCTAAACCCACCAAGGTGACATCAATCTGGCCTAACTCATATAGGTTCATGGGTACACCCGCCCACAGGTGGAATTCAACAAAATCAAGGCTAGATGAACCGCCATAGTAATTCTCATTCTTCTCTAAAACAAGCAGGCTGTTTTCGTCCCACTGCTTCAATTTGAATGGGCCGGTGCCATTGGGCTGGCGCCACCACTCGCCACCCCGTTCCACATTAGCCATATCTACAACAAAGCTGGTGGCATAGGTCAGCTTGTACAGGAAATAGGATTTGAGTTCATCTATGGTTACTCTAAGGGTGTATTCATCAATAACCTGGACACCGCTTATTTCTTCGCTTTCTCCAGCCAACATTTCCCTAGCACCAACAATGTCACCCAGGTAGGTGGCGGCTGTCTGAGAGCCGGTAGCCGGATGACAAGCCCTTTCCCAGGAATATTTAAAATCCTCAGCCTTAACCTGCCGGCCGTTATGAAAATAGACATCATCCCGTAGATAAAAGGTATATGTCCGGCCATCATCGCTGACCTCCCAATCCTGGGCTATATCAGGTGCCGGCTCAAGGCTTTCATTAAGGCGAACCAGCCCGCTGAAGAGCTGGATGGCGTATGAATATGAAGTGCCATCGCCAATCAACGCCGGGTCAAGTGAAAATGGGTCTATGCCGTCCAGATTAAGGATATTTCCAGTAATTGTTGTTTCTTGCTGACTAGGACGTAATATACCACCGGGTAGGTATAACACCAGCAGAAGGCATACCAACATTAATGAGATAAGTGTAAATATCAGTCTTTTCATTATTTATCTATAACAAGCCTTCCCTTTTCAAGCTCAGGTAACTCCTATCACCGATAATGATATGGTCTAAGACTTCTATGCCCATCAGCTCACCGGCTTCAACCAGCCTTTTAGTCAACTTTATGTCATCTTCTGATGCGGTGGGGTCGCCTGAAGGATGGTTATGGGCAAAAACAACCGAAGCGGCGCTGGCTGATATTGCCTCCTTGAATGCCTCCCTGGGGTGAACGATGCTGGTATCCAGACTGCCAACCGAAATCTCGGAGAGCTTTATAAGACGGCTACGGGTATCAAGAGAAATTACCAGGAAGTGTTCCCTCTTCTTATCCTTCAACCTACCTTTCACCACATCAACCACATTCTCTGGCGTTTTAACTACCGGCTTTTGTGAAACCTCCGAATATCCCTCCAGGCGATTGGCTAATTCAAAAGCCGCCTTAATCTGTGATGCCTTGGCAAGACCAATACCCCTTACCTGAGACAGTTCTTCCAGTGAAGCACCGGCAATCTCCTTAAGGCTGCCAAACTGGCTCAGTAACCTCTGGGCAGTTACCATCACCGATTCACCAGAAATACCACGACCCAGAATCAACGCTAATATCTCCTGTGCCGATAGTGATTCAGGACCTAACTTCTGCAGCCTTTCTCTGGGACGCTCTGATATAGGTAAATCATGAATAGTAAAGCCCTTTTTCATAAGCCTCGCCTCCATGAGCATCTTTCGGCAACCAAGCCTAAAGCCAGGAGAGGTGTTATTGCCAGGGTAGATGATGCTATAGCCTGTGCCGTACTGGAAACATTATTAGTTTCTGTTTGATACTGCTCAAAAAAATAATCCCGCCACAAGGCATCCAGTCCATCCATATCAAAGCCATAAACCTCTAACAGGGCTTCATCATAGCTACTGCCCTGCTTAAAGGTGCTAAGTAGCTCAAACATCCTATCTTTGCTGTAACTATCAATAAGGAATTGAACCAGACTCATACTCTGGGCATATGACAGATATGACTGCCCGGCATAGGCTGAAAAGGGGCTTGCAAGGCTACGCACTGAGATAAGGCTATCCTGTAATACTGCCTGTCTTAAATATAATTCAAACGAATCATCCATCTCCCCCTCAGCATACATTGATAAGCCTTCATTCAGCCATACAGGCAAGCTATTGTAAGGGTTAAAGGTCATCTGGTGCGTCACCAGGTGTGTTAGCTCATGAACAACCGCCATCTTACCCCACTCAAGATTTCCTGTGCTTATGCCAATAGCTACCGTTCCCTGTATGGTATAAGCTACTCCCCCGGTCCATTCCTGCGGGAATATCATAGCCCCTTTCAGGTCTTGATAGCTAGCGTAGATATATACTTTAACCGCTCTTTCCAGATGGGCACCAGTATCTGTAGCCAGCCGAACCAGTGCTTCCTGTGCCGCATCCATTATCTGCCGGGCGAAGGATTCATCGCCCTGATACCAGTATAATGTTATGTCACCTTCGCTCAGGCTAAGCCAGTTATAACGCTCATCATCAAACTGAACCTGAAACCGGGTTGTTTCAACCTTATTATCACCAGCGTCTGTTACCGTCCACCAATATTCAATAATAGTGCCAGAAGGCAGCCCACCGCTCTTTATCATATCCCAGGTCCAGCTGACAGCCACGCTGGTATTCGGGGTAAACTTAATCATAACCTCGCTGGTTACCTCGGCAAAGCTATCACAATCAACCTGGTAGTGGAGGCGAATATCGGTGATATTTACATTGCTCTCTGCTTCCAGACTGAAGTTAAGAAAATAGGGAAATCCTGCCTCTGCTGAGCTTTCCAGAATTTTCAGTCCGGTCTCAGCCTGAACTGAAAATGGGCTTAACACCACCGGTAACAGGCAAAAGACTATAGCCAGAGCGGCAATTTTTTTAATCATTTTCTTTACCCAAACCCGACCTGAGATAGGCATTGATAAAGCCGTCCAGTTCACCATCCAAGACCGCTTCTGTGTCCCCTTCTTGATAATCGGTCCTGTGGTCTTTTACCATTCTATATGGGTGAAGGATATAGCTTCTAATCTGATTGCCCCAACCGGCGGTTATATGTTTCCCTCTGAGTCTAGCCCTATCTTCCTCTCTTTTAGCCAATTCTAACTTTAACAGCCGGGCTCTTAGAACTCTTAAGGCGCTCTCTTTATTCTGGTATTGAGAACGCTCACTCTGACAGGTAACCACTAGACCTGTAGGTAGATGGGTAATCCTGACGGCACTGCTGGTCTTCTGCATATGCTGACCCCCGGGCCCGCTAGACCTATAGGTATCAATCCTCAAATCATCAGGGGAAACACTAATATCAACATCCCCCTCAGCCTCAGGCATTACCTCTACCAGAACAAATGATGTATGCCGGGCATGGTCAGCATCAAATGGGGAAAGGCGAATTAACCGATGGACGCCGTGTTCTGATTTCAAATAGCCGAAGCTATATTCACCACTGACCTCAACAATGGCATTCTTTATCCCCGCCTCTTCTCCCGGCGAGGTATCCAGTATCTCAGCCTTATAACCCCGGCGCTCAACCCAGCGAAGGTACATCCTGAGCAACATCTCCGCCCAATCCTGTGATTCAACACCCCCAGCCCCGGAATGAATAGCCAGTATGGCATTATGGCTGTCATACTCACCGCCGAAAGCCATCTGGAATTCAAGCTCATCAAGACGGGTGGCAATCTCATCAACCTCACACTGAATCTCTTTATTGAGTGAAGTACTCACTTCCTCAGGCTCAATAGAGATTAGCTCAGCGATATCAGCTACCTTCTTCTCCAGTCCCCGCCACTCGTCGGCCGCCTTTTTTAATTCAGCCAGGCGGCGCATAATTCCCTGTGCTTCAGCCGAGTCTTGCCAGAAATCGGGCTTCGCCGCTAGCTTTTCAAGTTTTTTAATCTCCCTCTCCTTGCCGGCGATGTCAAAGATGCACCATCGCCAGGGAGATTCTCTGCTGAATTTCGTCTATTCTACCCTTCAATTCCTGCATCTCTCCTCCTATCCCACTGTACTAGAAGTTTAAAGCTTTCCCTGATAACCTAGCCCAGATGCTACCATGTTCGGTTTTAGATTTCCGCCAGCCGCCAGGTGGGCAAGGCGAGTTGGCTCCGGCAGGCGGTAGCCTCGGTAGCACTGCAATACCCAGTAGATTGCATTCTTAAGGCTAATCTTATGACCTGTAGAAACATAGAGTGGCTTGACACCTGCTTTAGTTCGCAGGGCAGCACCTATAACTTCACCCTTGTCCACTAAATCTGTATAACAGCCCGGTTCTTCACCGGGTAGTGTATGGCTGCCGCAGAGCCGGGACTTGGCACAGCCTATGGTCGGTATACCTAGAAAGAGACCTAGATGAGAGGCAAGTCCCAGCCTCCGGGGGTGGGCGACTCCCTGCCCATCAACAATTATCAGGTCAGGATTAAGCGAAAGTTTCTGGCAGGCGGCTAAAATCAGCGGCGATTCCCTGAAAGATAAAAGACCCGGTATGTAAGGGAATTCAAGCCTGCCCTGCACCAGTTCTATTGCTACCAGCCTCATTTCGGGATAGCTTAGGACGACAACCGCCGCTTGAGCCAACCCGCTGGCTTTACCTACAGCAATATCCACCCCGGCAATAAAACTCGGCTCTATTACTTCACCGGTCCAAGACACCTGTCTTGACAGTCGCTGTTGTATATCCCGGGCTTGAGCAACATTGAGCCGCCAAGCGTGCAATTCCTCTATCTTCACAACCCCAATTATAGCCATTGTATCTGTTCTGTGACAAATATAAAGCCCTGATACTAATGCGACTGGTGTTGACAGCAGTATAGTTATAGTGCATAATAACCAAGAAGAAATAAAAATGGTAAAAATCAGACTCAGGCGAGTAGGCGCCCCTAAAAAGCCAAGCTATCGGCTGGTTGTAGCCGATTCCCGCTCTCCCCGGGATGGGGCGTTTATCAGTATTATTGGACACTACAACCCCCTGACCAACCCGGAAACAGTCATTATTAATGAAGAAGAAGCCCTAAAATGGCTGGGTCAAGGGGCTCAACCCACAGTTACTGCCAGCAGGCTGCTAACCAAAGCAGGTGTTATGGAAAAGTTTAAGGCAATAAAGGAGAAAACATGAAAGACCTAGTAGAATACATCGCCAAATCACTGGTCAATGCACCCGATGATGTAGTGGTTACCGAGGAAGCAGGGGAAGAGGGAATAGTCCTAAAATTGCAGGTTGCTGACGAAGACAAGGGCCGCATTATCGGCAAGCAGGGTCGTATAGCCCAAGCCATACGCACCTTAATCAGGGTAAAGGCAGCTAAAGCAGGCACCAGAGTTACCCTTGAGATCATCTAAATCTTTTTATTTAAGTTATAAGAGAGAGTTAGAAGATTCCCGTCTCTTAAAAAACCTGTTTTAGGGTTAATTTAAGACTATATTTTTATTTTTCTACCATTACATACTCAGGTAACCTGCCAAATAATTTATCAAAGAGATAATATCTTTTAAGGTATTAATCATGCCTATCCGGGGCAGGGAATGGGGTCAACTTACCTAGAGTTCGGGGCGCTTTTTTCTACGCCTTGCGGCTACCTTAAGTCTAATGAGAGAGCGACGCAGGGAGGCTTCAGCTCGGGCGGCATCAACAGTTGGCATATATCTTTCCTCCAGCCGATGTTCAGCTCGTTTCTTGGCTTCTTCAGCCCGAGCTATATCAATCTCCTCAGCCCTCTCAGCAGAATCAGCCAATACGATAACCCGGTCAGGTCGCACTTCAAGAAAACCGCCGGAAACAGCCAAGCTAAACTCCTCGGCACCCTTCCTGGCTATCAACTCACCCGGCTCAAGCAAAGTCATTAAAGGGGTGTGGTGCAGTAGAATGCCAAGCTGTCCTTCAACACCCGGGGCAATAACTATATCCACATCATCGGAATAAACTGCCCTCTCGGCGGTAACAACATCAAGTCTTATACTAGCCATATTTCTTAAACTGCCTTTATCTTCCCAGCCAATCCTGATTACCCTTCCAGTTTTTTAGCCGCCTCAACCGCCTCCTCTATAGTACCCACCATATAGAAAGCCTGCTCCGGCAAAGCGTCATGCTTACCGTCTAGAATCTCCCTAAAGCCACGGACAGATTCTGCCACTGGAACATACTTGCCCGGCCTACCGGTAAAGACCTCGGTAACAAACATGGGTTGGGTTAAGAACCTCTGTATTTTACGAGCGCGTGCGACAGTGAGTTTGTCCTCTTCACTCAGTTCTTCTATTCCCAGAATAGCGATTACATCCTGAAGGTCTTTATAGCGCTGAAGCACCCTCTGCACTTCACGAGTTACCTTATAATGCTCCTCCCCAACGATATCCGGGGCAAGTATACGAGAAGTGGAGGTCAGCGGGTCAACTGCCGGATATAAACCCTGCTCAGATAGAGACCTCTCCAGGGCAATAACGGCATCAAGGTGGCCAAAAGTGGCCACCACCCCTGGGTCAGTATAATCATCAGCCGGGACATAGATTGCCTGGAAAGAGGTAATGGAGCCCTGCTTGGTTGAGGTAATCCTTTCCTGCAGGTCACCCATCTCTGTAGCCAGTGTTGGTTGATAACCCACTGCTGATGGCATACGCCCCAGTAGAGCCGATACCTCCATACCAGCTAAGGTATAGCGATAGATATTATCAATAAACAGCAGAACATCCTGGCGCTCAACATCGCGGAAGTATTCTGCCATGGTCAGCCCGGTCAGCCCAACACGAAGACGAACCGCTGGCAGTTCATTCATCTGTCCGAAGACCAAAACCGTCTTGTCAAGCACGCCGGACTCCTTCATTTCATTCCATAGGTCATTGCCTTCGCGTGACCTTTCGCCAACCCCGGCGAAGACAGAAAAACCACCGTGCTCGGTAGCAATATTACGGATGAGTTCCATAATGATAACCGTTTTCCCGACCCCGGCACCACCATAGGCACCTATCTTACCACCCTTGACAAAGGGCGTTATCAGGTCAATAACCTTAATGCCTGTTTCCAGGGTTTCGGTAGTTGTCTCCTGGTCATCAAATGCCGGGGGAGTGCGGTGAATAGGCCAATACTCCTCCCCTTTAACCTCGCCAAGGTTATCCAGTGGACTTCCCATAACATCAAAAAGCCTGCCCAAACAAGCCTTACCCACGGGTACGGTAAGTGGTGCCCCGGTATCTATCGCCTCAGCACCACGGGCAAGCCCATCTGTTGGTAGTAAAGATAGACACCTGACCCAGTTATTACCTGAATGCGCCTGGACCTCAAGCACTAGCTTACTGCCATTACTTGGGATTTCAATAGCATTAAAAAGTGCTGGCATTTCATCGGGTGGAAACTCGATATCCACCACCGAACCTATTACCTGTACTACTTTACCCTTAGCCATAATAACCTCCTATTCCAGTGCCTCAGCTCCACCGGTAATGTCAAGGAGCTCCTTGGTAATCATCTCCTGACGTGCCTTATTGTAAACCAGCGTTAAATCTTCAATAAGCTCATTGGCACTTTCGGTAGCATTGCGCATAGACACCATCCGGGCTGACTGTTCACTGGCTATAGCCTCTAGAATATGATGATAAACCTGCATCTCCACAAAACGGGGTAAGAGTCCCCCCAGGACATTGTCTGGTCCTGGTTCATAGATATAATCAACATTTTCAGGTGCCGGGATGGGTGCTGGTTCAACCGGTAGTATCTTTTCTATAACTGGTTTCTGGACCATAGTGTTGATAAACCGGGTATATGCCAGATAGACCTCATCAACAACAGCATTACTGAAATCGTCAATAATGATGTGAGAGATGGGTAGTGTATCAATAAGACTGGGGCGGTCACCAATTCCGGCAAATTCAGCAGTCACATTCTGACCAGTCCGCCTCAAGAAATCAAGCCCTTTACGACCAATAGCAATTATATTAACCGGCACACCCCTCTCTAATATGAAGCTGGCTGTTTTACGATTGATGTTACTAACCAGCCCACCAGCCAGCCCGCGGTCAGGGGTTATGTGGACTATGGAGATTTTGGTTACCGGTCTCCGCTTCAATAAAGGATGCAGTGGTCTCTCTCCCGTAGGCAAAGCCGCCAGTGCAGATAATACCTGTGTTATCTTCTCCGAATAGGGGCGTCCTGCCAGACCACGTTCCTGAGCCTTCCTCATCTTTGAGGCGGCAATCATCTCCATAGCCCTAGTAATCTTGGCAGTGCTCTGGATGCCCTTTATTCGCCGCCGTATTAAACGAATATTAGCCATTTATCTTGTTCTCACATCACCCTTTTAAACTACCCAAAATATGCTTACTCAGCAGAAAAGCCCTTTTTAAACTCATCAATGGCTTTTTTTAGCTTTTCCTCAGTCTCATCGCTGAGCTCCTTTGTCTTGGCAATGGCCTTGCCTATCTCGGGGTGAACGTTATCCATAAATTTTAATAACTTGGTTTCAAAATCTACTACCTTTTCCACAGCTATATTATCAATATAGCCGTTTATAGCAGCATATAGAATCACAACCTGCTTTTCCATCGGCATAGGGACAAACTGTAGCTGCTTTAAGACCTCAGTAATTCGCTGACCGCGGTCAATCTGAGCCTTGGTAGCCTTATCCAGTTCAGCGGTGCCAAACTGGGCAAAGGCAGCTAGCTCACGGTATTGTGCCATCTCAAGTTTTAATTTACTGGCTACCTTTTTCATCGCCTTGGTCTGGGCTTTACTACCTACGCGGGACACTGATATACCAACATTAAGTGCTGGCCTGATACCAGCATTAAAAAGGTCTGTTTCCAGATAGATCTGACCATCCGTAATGGAAATAACATTTGTCGGAATATAGGCTGAGACATCACCAGCCTGCGTTTCAATAATGGGCAAGGCAGTAAGGGAACCGCCACCATTCTCTTCGTTCAGCTTAGCCGCCCTCTCCAGCAAGCGGCTGTGCAGATAGAAAACATCGCCAGGATAGGCTTCCCGCCCTGGTGGTCGTCGCAATAACAAAGACAGCTGACGATAAGCCCAACCATGCTTGGAAAGGTCATCATAGATTATCAGGGCGTCCTTACCCTGTTCCATAAACTCCTCGCCTATGGCACATCCGGCATATGGAGCCAGATACTGAAGGGCTACCGAATCCGAGGCATTGGCGGCGACAACAATGGTATGCTCCATAGCCCCATACGCTTCTAGATTGGCTACTACCCGTGCTACCTTGGATGCCTTCTGACCGATGGCAACATAGATACATGTCAGGTTGCCACCCTTCTGGTTTACAATGGTATCAAGGGCGATAGCCGTCTTTCCTGTAGAGCGGTCGCCAATGATGAGCTCTCTCTGCCCGCGACCAATAGGTATCATGGCATCAATTACTTTAATACCGGTCTGTACCGGTGTATCCACCGACTTTCGGGCGACCACATTAGGAGCCACCCTCTCAAGTGGTCGCGTCTTTTTAGCTTTTATGTCACCCTTACCATCTAGCGGTCGCCCCAAGGGGTCAACAACCCGACCAATAAGAGCTTCACCAACCGGTACCTCAGCAATACGCCCTGTGGTACGTACCTCATCGCCTTCCTTAATCCCGGAATCATCACCCAGGATGACCGAGGCTACACTGTCCTCCTCCAGATTTAAAGCAATACCCATAACCTCATCGGGGAACTGAAGCAACTCATTATATTTAGCACCAGCTAAACCGTGGATTCGGGCAATGCCGTCACCCACTTCAATCACCGTACCTACATCCACCATGGTTACTTGAGTACCAAACTGCTCAATCTGCTGTTTAATAACGGAAACTATATCCTGTCCCTTAGCCAACTTGCCCACCTCCTGACTAACTTGTTACTATACCTCTTAACTTATCTTCTTCTTTAAAGCCTCCAGTTTGCCTTGAGTACTACCATCCATTAATTTTCCGGCAACCCTGACAACAACCCCACCAATTAAACTGGGGTCAACATATTCAGGTTCAATTACAACCTTCTTACCAATTATATCGCCTAGTTTTTTACTTAAATTTCTCCGAGCCTCATCATCAAGGGGAACTGCAGTAGTGACTTCAGCCCGCTCAATACCATTGTAGTCATCAACTAAACGCTTAAATTCAGCAGCAATCTCAGGAAGAATATTCAACCTCTTCCTGGTAATCAGAAGGTAGACCAGATTTAGCATCATCGGGGCTACATCACCCAGTCTCTCACGCAACAACCTTGATTTATCTTCAAAATGAATCTTTGGGTTCTCAAGATATGCGATAATTATTGCATCCTTGCCCAGATTGGCAACTTTTTCCAGTTCAGCCTGCCTTTCAGCAATATGCTCCTTATCATCTAGCTCAAAGACTGCCTGAGCATAGCGCCGGGCAGAAACCTTTTCAGCCACTGCTATTCCCTCCGATTAAAAGGGCTAACCCTTTTTCAGAGCCGAACTCTCTTCAAGTGCTTTTTCAATAAGCTGGCGATGCGCTTCTTTATCCAGTGAGCGGTCAATAACCTTCTCGGCTGCCAGTATAGTTAGGTCGGCAAACTCCTTGCGCAACTCACCAATAGCTTCATCACGCTCCCTCTGTATCTCAACCCGTGTCCTGGCAATAAGTCTTTCAGCCTCTTTTTCAGCCTCTCGGCGGACTTCCCGTCTTGTCTCCTCACCAGCCTTCACTGCCTGGTCTATTATCTTTTGCCCCTCTTTGCCTGCCTCGGCAATGCGTCTGGTTACTTCCTCCCCAGTCTTAGCCGCCTGCTCCTTAATATACTCCGTCTGCTCCATGCTCTCCTTTACCTTTCTGGAGCGCCCATCAAGCATTTTCATAAGCGGCTTATAAGCCACAAAGCAAAGCAAGACAAACAGAATAATAAAGTTAATCAGCTGAGCTATTAGCGTCGGCAGGCTTATACCCAGACCTTCCATATATTCCTCTCCCTCTATCACACTAGAAAGCAAGAAGCACTACAGCAACTATTGAGCCAATGAGAATCATTGCTCCAACTAATATGCCTACTATTAGAACTGATAATGATATTGGTATTCCTTCTTGTCCCATAATACCCCCCTAGTCTAGGCTCCGATGCCCATAGCCAAGATAATAGCTACAATTAGAATATAGATGCCAATGGCTTCGGCAAGGCCAGCCACCAGAATCATATTGGTGAAAATTGGGCCCCTCGCTTCAGGATTACGGGCTATACCCTGTAAAGCCGCGAATCCTATAAGCCCCAGTGCCAGGGCTGGTCCCAGCATTCCCAGACCGACAGCTATCCCCACCGCCAGCATTTTCATAACTTCAGCATCCATTCTTACCCTCCTTTATAATTTTAGATTTTTTAACTTAGTCCCAAAAATGAAATAGCCTGCTTAGTGCGCCTCCTCCTGATGGGTTGATACAGCAAGCGTAAGAAATATTAATGCCAGACCACTGAAGATAATGGCCTGAATAAAACCGATGAGCAACTCAAGCCCATAGAAGGGTAAAGCAAATAACCAAGGAACAAGAAAGATAGCCACTAAAAGCAAAACCTCACCGGCTGTCATATTACCAAAAAGACGGAAGGTAAAGCTTACAATATGGATAAGTTCACTAAGTCCCTCTAAAAAGCCAACAAATATTTCAATGACCCCGGTGAACATGCCGCTAAGACCAGCGCCTATTTTACCTCTAAAGACCTGTTTGGCACTCCTAAAAAATCCGCCAACATTAACAAACTTGGCTATATATTTACGACCCAGCGTTTTTAGCCCAAAGTACTGAACAAAAAAGACGGCGGACAAAGCTATAGCCAATGGCATATTGATATCGGTATTGGCGGGGCGGATCAAATGCACTTCACCCTCGGCAGTATATGCTATGATTGAACCATATCCCGGAAGCAATGCCAACCAGGCATTGAAACCAACAAAAAGGAATATGGTAGCCACTACCGGGAAGAATTTGTGCCCATTTTTCTCGCCGGCAACGCTACAACAGAGGTCATAGAGCCAGCCCAGCAAAAATTCAAAGGCAGCCTGCAACCTGCCCGGTATCAGCTTCATACGGCGGGTAACAGCATAAGCAAATCCCACCAAAAATATAATCGTAATCCAGGCAGCGATAACACTGTTGGTAATCGGGAAGCCGAATATATGGAATACTGTTTCTGCCGGTAACTCAGGTTGGGGTCGGTTGGTACCGAACCAATCCGACAAGATATTATCACCAAACAGGCTCTTGCCTAAAGGACCGGCGGCAAAGCCAACCACAAGTAAAGCAAGTAAGACAACCATAATCCCGATGAGCATCGGGAAGGAACAGCCTAGGCAGCCCCGCCGCTTAGGCATTAATCATCCTCCTTGTCCTTAAAGAGAGGTAGAAGCATGTGATAAACACCAAAACCAGCAACAATTAATCCTAGAAATAAACCTGCTAGCACAAAAATAGGCTGTGTATTAAACTTGCTATCTAAGCACAGCCCTCCAAATACCCCTAACAATATAGATAGCCCAACAAACCAGCCGACACCGATTATATTTAAGGCTGCTTGCCACCTTCGCATACCAGCCTCAACACCACCGCCCAAAAGCATATCAAAACTGGTCTATTTAAGTCAAGCCTATGATTACTAAAAAGCCCGGGAATAAAGATAAAAAAACCCAAGGCTTCCTAGTTTATCCGGTTGTTAAATACCTTCTTAAGATTTGTGTTTATCAAAGTCCTCTAGGTCAAGGCTATCAATGAAATCGCTGAAGGCTGATAACCTCTTTAACTCTTCATCGCTAATCTTTTTACTCTTCCCCTCAGCTTCCAATTCCTTTTCCTCAGTGGCAAGCTTTTCAGCCTCCTCAACCTTATCTAGCGATATACCGGCTCTATCCAGAACCGATTCCTCGGCATAAATAGGCACATCCACTCTCACTGCCAGCGCCAGTGCATCACTGGGACGAGCATCAACCTCTATCTGCCCGTCCCCGACATTAAAAATAACCTTGGCATAAAAGGTATCATTCATAAGGTCATTAATGATAATAGAATTTACAGAAGCCCCCAAGGCTTCAATTATATTGCGTAACAGGTCATGAGTTAACGGTCTGGGTAGAGTTTCCCCCCGTAACTTAATAGCTATTGCATTCGCTTCAGCAGGACCAATAAAGATGGGTAAATAGCGCTCTTCACCTTTTTCTTTCAGCATCACCACATATTGAGAATTATGAAGAGTAAGTTGGGGGTTCATCAAACCAACCCGGATACTTTCAATAGTCATCTCCAGCATATCGGACCCCTCCTGTTTCTCGGCCAACATCATTAATTCTACCCCTCATCGATAAAGCTGTCAACTAAATATACCAATATTTTTGACAGTATCCAGGTAATATTATGGTATAATACTGAAACCAATCTCACTTTAGGAGGTAGGACATTCTATCACTATGCATAAGGCTCTTGAGACTATTGTATGGTTTGATAAGGTTACTAAGAATGATATCTCCATAGTCGGCGGCAAGGGAGCAAACCTTGGTGAGATGACCCAAGCCAATATACCAGTCCCCCCGGGTTTTATCGTAACCGCCAGTACCTATTATGAATTTCTACAAAGATTAAAAATCACGGATAAAATTAGCGCCCTGCTGAAACCTTTAGACCCAGACGACAGTAAACAACTACAACAAATTGCCGCCAAAATTAAGCAGGTAATTTTAGACGCCACCATGCCCCCGGATATAATCAAGGCGATTAAACAGGCATATATTAAATTAGGCAAAGGACTTGTTGCGGTACGCTCCTCGGCAACTGCTGAAGACCTGCCCGAAGCCTCCTTTGCCGGTCAGCAAAGCACCTTCCTCAATATGCAGGGAGAGGATGATGTAGTAGATGCCGTTCAAAGGTGCTGGGCATCCCTCTTTGAGCCACGGGCTATATATTATCGGCACCAGCATGGCTTTGACCATTTAAAAGTCGGTATCGCTGTTCCGGTACAAAGAATGGTAGCTTCTGAGACATCTGGTGTTATGTTCACCATAGAACCGGTAACCAGTGACACTAGAAAGATTATTATTGAAGCGATATACGGACTAGGAGAAGGGCTTGTCTCAGGAGAAATAACCCCAGACCTTTACATTATAGATAAAGAGGCAATGACAATTATTTCCAAAAGAATAAGCCGTCAAGACAGGAAGTTAATACGAAACCCTGAGGGCGATAACCAGAATCCAAACATATGGCAGTCAATCCCACCACCATATCAGAAAAAGCAGAAGCTATCCGATGACGAAATTACCCAACTGGTCAAATTGGGGAAACAGATTGAAGAGCACTATCAATTTTCTCAGGATATTGAATGGGCAAAGGAAAATAGCCAGATTTTTATAGTTCAAACCCGTCCGGTAACCACCGTTAAAGAGACAGCTGAGGCTGAACCTGAGATCAAAGCCCCGATTCTTCTCAGTGGGGTATCAGCCAGCCCAGGACTAGCCTCAGGACCGGTTAAAATAATACGAGAAGCCTCACAAATAGAAAGGGTATATAATGGCGACATCCTGGTCGCCGAGATGACCACGCCCGATTTTGTACCGGCAATGAAGAGGGCAGTGGCTATCGTCACCGACCGCGGCGGTAGAACGGCACATGCCGCTATTGTCAGTCGGGAGCTGGGGATTCCCTGTATCGTCGGCACCGAGAAGGCAACAACTGCTCTTAAAGATGGACAGATAATTACTGTAGACGGCTCGCATGGCAAGGTCTATAACGGCAAGGCAACTCGTAGAATGGCGACCACCCTGGTTACCAGCATCCTTAAGGAGGCAATTCAGACCCGCACCAAAGTCTATGTAAACCTGGCCCAACCCGAGCTTGCCGATTTAGTAGCCTCCCGTAATGTAGACGGCGTTGGCCTACTTCGGGCTGAGTTTATAGTTGCCCAGATTGGTGAACACCCAAGTTACATGCTAAAGCAAAAAAGGGGTAATGAATTTATTGATAAGCTTTATAATGGCCTTTATACCTTTGCCAAGGCCTTCAACCCACGTCCGGTAGTCTATAGAACCACCGATTTTAAGACTAACGAGTATCGCGAGCTTATCGGGGGACAGGAATTTGAAGAGGTTGAAGAAAATCCAATGATTGGTTATAGAGGAGCTTCCCGCTATATAACCGATATTGATACCTTCAAGCTGGAAATAGAAGCCGTAAAGAGGGTAAGAAAGGATTATAACAATCTATGGGTTATGATTCCCTTTGTACGCACCGTTAATGAACTGAAACAAACCAAGGAAATCATGGAATCACAAGGTCTGGAACGCTCCCAGGATTTTAAACTCTGGATGATGGTTGAAGTGCCATCCAACATCTTCCTGATGGAGAAGTTCATTGAGGTTGGCATTGATGGCATATCCATTGGTAGTAACGACCTGACCCAGCTTATCCTGGGTATTGACCGAGACAGCGCCAGGCTAGCCAAAACCTTTGACGAACGAAATGAAGCCGTTCTAATAGCTCTAGAGAGAGCGATTAAAGTAACAAGGAGTATGGGGGTTACCTCCTCCATTTGTGGCCAGGCACCATCTGACTACCCCGAGCTTACCGAAAAACTAGTCTCCTGGGGAATTACATCTATTTCGGTCAATCCGGATGTAATAGGCGCTACCAGAGCAATAATAGCCAAGGCAGAAGCCAAGCTGAAAGCTTAATGATTCATCAGCTTAATATCCGCCAGAAAGCTGAAGAGAAGGAATCCCGGCTCTCCCCTTATGCGGCTAAAAGCAGCTCATCGCGGGGCAGGCTCAGATATGAAGAGCCCTGCCCGATACGAACCGCCTTCCAAAGAGACCGGGACCGTATTATACACTGTAAGTCTTTCCGCCGCCTAAAGCACAAGACACAGGTCTTCATCGCCCCCCTTGGCGACCACTATGTAACTCGGCTGACCCATACCCTGGAGGTTTCTCAGTTGGCTCGTACCATATCCCGGGCTCTGAACCTGAATGAGGACCTGACTGAAGCCATCAGTCTGGGGCATGACCTGGGGCATACCCCTTTTGGTCACATAGGGGAAGATGTTCTAAATGAACTCTATCATGGCGAATTCAGGCATAATGAACAAAGCCTGCGGGTTGTTGACCTGCTGGAGAACGATGGCCAAGGGCTAAACCTAACCTGGGAGGTAAGGGACGGCATCCTAAACCACTCCAAGCCTGAGGAGAACATCTTCGGCAAGAACTGGGGTAAGGTAAGTACTTTTGAAGGTGAGGTGTGTAAGATCGCCGATATCATTGCCTATATCAATCACGATATCGGGGATGCCATAAGGGCAGACGTTCTAACCGAGGGCGATTTACCACTATCAACCGTCAAAGTTCTAGGCAGCTCACACCGGGAACGCATAAACACTATGGTTTGCGATATTATTGAAAACTCATGGGGTGTCACCGGTTGTGATACTACTAATAAGCCATCCATAAAGATGAGCCCACAGGTTCTTAAAGCAACCAATACCCTGCGCCAGTTTCTCTTTAGTCGGGTATATAATGTGCAGTCAGCCCAATCTGAAGCAGATAGAGCCCGGGGGGTGGTGCGAAAGCTGTATAATTATTTTATTAAACATCCAGATGAGCTACCGCCGGAATACCGCTTCTATAGCGATGAGGTAGAACAAAGGGTTATAGACTATATCGCCGGCATGACCGACCACTATGCCCTGAACCTAGCTGAAAAGCTGGCGCTTTAATCAAGAACAATAAAATAGAACCAACTATATTTCCAGTCACGTTCTTCCTATTAAGGATGAGAATAACCATAAGAAAGTAGTATAATTTAATTGTATGGGTGTAATTGACGAAGTAAAACAAAGGACAGACATCGTAGAGGTTGCCAGCCAGTATACCACCCTGACCAAAGCAGGGCGGAACTTCAGGGGGCTATGCCCCTTCCATAGCGAGAAGCACCCGTCCTTCTTTGTCTACCCGGAACAGCAGAGCTGGCACTGCTTTGGCGCCTGCAGTACCGGCGGTGATGCCTTTTCCCTTATTATGAAAAAGGATGGTCTGGACTTCGGTGAGGCGCTCAGGCTTCTGGCGGAGAGGGCTGGGGTCACCATCCCAACAAGAGCCAGACAATCAGAAGACAAGGAAAAGAACGAGAGGCTATATCAAGCCAACGAGGCGGCGGCTCAATACTTCCATCACCTGCTATTAAACTCTCCAGCCGGGGAAAAAGTCAGAAACTATGTTGCCCAGCGAGGGTTATCACCAAAGGCAATAAATGATTTTCAACTGGGCTATAGCCTAAATAGCTGGGATGCCATGAAGCAATATCTTACAGAAAAAGGCTATTCTGAAAAAGAACTCATCAATGTTGGTTTAATAATAGAGACAGAGCCAGCAGTCAGCCATGACCGCTTTCGTAATAAGCTGATGTTCCCCATACATGATTCTAAAAGCCGCACCACCGGATTTGGCGCCAGGGTGCTGGATGATTCCCTCCCCAAATACATAAACTCTCCCGAGACGCCAGTCTTTGATAAGAGCAGCTGTCTTTACGGCATTGACCTTGCCCATAAATCTATCCACCAGCAGGATTATACAGTAATCGTTGAGGGTTATATGGATGTAATTGCCGCTCATGAAAATGGATTCAGCAACGTAATCGCTTCAATGGGAACTGCAATTACTGACAAGCAAATAAATATCCTGAAAAAACTAACTAAAAACATAATACTTGCCCTTGACGCCGATGCCGCTGGCGAGGAGGCTAGCCTAAGGTGTATTGGCTATGAAAATAGTCTGGGTGCTGAGGTCAAGATTGCCATATTACCTAAGGGCAAAGACCCGGATGAGGTTATCAGAGAGTCAAAAGAAGACTGGCAAAAGCTTCTGGATGAGGCAATACCGATAATTGACTACACCTTTAACCGGGTTGCTTCTGAACTTGACTTGAATACCGCCCGGGATAAGTCCTTAGCTGTAGATAGGCTTTTACCCATAATTACCCAGATAAAAGACCTGGTGCGTCAAGCCCACTATCTGCAAAAACTAGCCCATCTGGTTAATATCAGTGAACATAGACTGGAAATGGTAATTGAGAGGAATAAGATAAGCCAATCTAGATTAGGGACAACAAAGAAGCTGGAAGCTACAATAGACACTGGTAGGTCGCTCCTTGCTAGCCCCCTTGAAGAATACTGCTTGGCACTGCTGCTTCAAAATCCGGAGCTTAAAGAGCTGTCAAAGAATCTACTGCCTGAGCATTTTGAAAATAGTGAGAACCGCGAAATCTTTAACGCCTATCAGCGAACTGAAAACAAATCTTCAATCAGAGACGAGCTTGATAACACAATCTGGAAACACTTTGATGAGCTTATTAAAAGAAGCCTACCTTCAAACCAGATAGAAAAAAAGCTCTCCGACTGCATCCTGCGGCTACGTGAGGAATTCCTGCGCCGTCTGGAGAGGAAGAGGGAGGCAGTATTTGCTTCGGAAGCGGCATCAATGGGCTCCAGTGCCGAGCTTAGCAAGCTTGAAGAGCAAGGCACAGAAGTCAGCGACCAGCTTAGAGAAATTTTCATCCAGAGGTCTAGAGGGGGTCAGAAGCAGAGGAGAATCTGATGAACCAGAAAGATTCAGAAAATAGTAAAATTTCCGATGAGCTATTGCCCAAGGATAGCGAGGAAAAAGAACTGCCAGAAAAGGAAAGCCTAGAAGACGAGGATGAGTCCCCGGCTACCGAACTGGCATTACCACTGGAACAAATAGATGAGCAAGGTATAGTTGATGACCCAATTCGCATGTATCTTCATGAAATCGGCAGGGTACCGCTCCTCACCGGTAAGGACGAAAAGGTATTAGCCAAAAGAATGGAGCAGGGCAGACGCATTAAGGAGATTAAGCAAGCATGCTTAGAGGAATACGGGAGGTCTCCATCAGCTACTGAGATAATCCTGTGCATGCTTAAAGAGCTGGGTCAGGCGGCTAATTTTATACATTTACTCCAGGAAGAGCTTGGCATATTATCCAATGACAGCTTTAAAAATGCTGTCTTTAACCCGGTATTACGAGACAGCTTTGATAATGAAATTGACCAAAAATTGACCCAAGCCATTGCCCTTAAAATGAACAAGGCTATACCGGAAATAGAACAGATTCTCATAAAGTTATCATTGAACAGCAGCTTAATACCGGATGAAGTATTAAACATTATCAGTAAAGACATTTCTCTAGCTGAGCTGGAAAAATTTATATCAGACCCGGCCCTGATAGATTCTACTCAGGTCTATGAAAATCAGTTCCGGTCTTACCTGAATGAGATTGAGCGCCAGGATGAGAAAGCGGAAAGGCATCTTATTGAAGCTAACCTCCGCTTAGTAGTCAGCGTCGCCAAGAAGCATATCGGTCGTGGTATGCCACTTCTGGACCTCCTTCAAGAAGGGAATATCGGTCTAATACGGGCTGTGGAAAAGTTTGATTACCACAGGGGTTATAAATTCAGTACCTACGCTACCTGGTGGATACGGCAGGCTATTACCCGCGCCATAGCCGACCAAGCCCGCACCATCCGCATCCCAGTTCATATGGTTGAGACGATAAATAAACTTTTAAGTCTCAGCCGCCAGCTTTCTCAAGAATACGGGAGAGAGCCAACACCCAAAGAAATTGGTGATGAAATGGAAATTACTTCAGAGAGGGTTAGAGAGATAATTAAGGTTTCTCAACTGCCAATATCACTGGAATCACCCATAGGTGAAGAAGAGGATAGCCACCTGGGCGACTTCATAGAAGACCAGAATGCCCTGCCCCCTCCCGATGCCGCCTCCAGACAACTACTAAAAGAGCAGATTGATGGCGTCCTTTCCAGCCTTACCCCTCGTGAGCGACGGGTACTCCAGCTCAGGTTCGGTCTTGAGGACGGGCGTAGCCGAACCCTTGAAGAAGTGGGCAAGGAGTTCAATGTAACCCGGGAACGCATCCGCCAGATTGAAGCCAAGGCACTGAGAAAACTCCGCCATCCCATCCGCAGCCGAAAATTAAAGGATTATCTGGAGTGATATTGCTTAACCCTCCAGCCTCGCCTTGATATTGGCAGCAGCCAAGTTGGCCTCGCGCTCAACCTGCCCCAGCGCCAACCTTTCGCCCACCTTGCCCAGCACCGGCACCGGGATAGTAAATTCTACCACTACGTTCAACCGGGTGCCACCATCCTCTGGCTTGAATGTCCAGGTCCAGGTGCTAACTATACCACCCGTACTCTTAGTAACATACTTCTGGTTGGAGACATATCCGATAACCTCCGACACCCCTTTAAAGGGCAGGCCCATCATCTTATAGGTATAACCCCACCTCTGACCTGCCCCCAGCCCGGTGATGTCCCGGACATCGGTATTACCGGGTAACCACTCCATCTCATTTGCCGGGTCAGTAATGTAAGCGAAAACCTTGTCTACTGAAGCATTTATAGTAACCTTCCGTTCAACCTTTGTCATTCTAGTCACCTCCTTTAATTATTAACCAGTTAAATTATACTCCAATAGTTAAGTCTTGTAGGCTCCTGACAGGATAGATAAATGAATCCCTGATTATGCTAAAATAAATTAAATAATATTCTATTCAGGACATTTTATAAATGATTCCAGTTAAGCTAAAGATGCGCAACTTTATGCCCTACCGTGGTGATATACCCCCTTTTTCCTTCATCGGCATCCACACCGCCTGTATCTGTGGCGATAATGGCAACGGCAAGTCAGCCCTGATTGATGCCATAACCTGGGCACTATGGGGTAAAGCCAGAGCCAAGAGTGACGACGACCTAATTCACCTTAGCGAGACAGATATGGAAGTGGAGTTTGACTTTGCCGTAGGTGAGCAAATTTACCGTGTTATACGCAAGCACTCCAAGCCAAAAAGTCGGAGGTCCTCAGGACAAAGCAGCCTGGACCTGCTCATAGCTGACAACGATAACTTCAAGGTAATCTCGGGTGACATACAGAAGCAAACACAGCAGAAGATTATTTCTCTCCTGAATATGGACTATGATACCTTCATCAATAGTGCCTTCCTGAAGCAGGGTCATGCCGATGAATTCACCAAACAACCCCCGACCAAACGTAAAGAGGTGCTGGCCAATATCCTGGGTCTATCGCTATATGACCGGCTTGAAGAAAGAGCCAAGGAACTGGCCAAACAGCAGCAGATGGAAACAACACAACTGGAGAACTCTATTCAAGAAATAGAGCAGGAGTTGGTACAAAAACCGGAGGTTGAAGCGGCGCTTAACAATTTACAGGGTGAGCTTTCCCATCTGGAAAAGGAAATAAAAGAGCAGCAGTTCAGATTAAACCGTCTGCGTCAGGAGAAGGAGTCGCTGGAGAGTAAAAAAATGCAACTATCTCAACTTGACGAGCATATAGCCACTACCAGTAGAGAACTTGAGCGCCGTGATGAAGAGATTAAGAAACACGACTCCCGTATCAAAGATTATGAGAGTTTAATATCCCAGCGTGAGGATATAGAAGAGGGCTATAAACAATTCACCCAGGTCAAGAAATTAAATGAAGAACTAAACCAGAAACTACAAATACTCAATAAAATCAAGGATAGAAAAAGCCAGCTGGAAAAGTCCATCCAGGAGGCTCAATCCAGACTGCTTACTGAACATGCTGTCGTCCAGAGCAGAATTAACCAAGTGGAAACCAGCTCACAGAGACTGCCCCGGTTAAAAGAAGAAAAAACAAAGCTTGATAGTGAGCAAAGTCGGCTGGCTCAAATAGAAGAGGAACTGAAAGTAAAAAGGCAACAAGTTCAGAAGCTGCAAATAAGCATCAATGAAATTGAATGCAGCAAGCAGCGGCTGGAGCAGGAGATAAGGGAAATAGAAGAAAAAATAGAACTTCTTCAAACCCAGGGTAGTGCCAAGTGCCCGCTATGTGAGACAGAAATTGGCCGGGGTGGCTTGGATATAATCAGAAAGAAATACAGCACTGATAAGGATAATAAAACCGCATCTCTTCAGTCGCAGAAGGCCAAGCTGGCTGAAAAAAAGGCAGAGCTAAAGAAAGTTGATAGAGAATTTCAGGAATTGGAAGCCAGATTAAATAAAGACAGGGCATCACTGCAGGGTAGAGTAAGTATTATAACTCAAGCCATCTCAGAAGCCGAGGATTCTGGTAATAAGCTAAAAAAAGAGATAAATCTTATGGCTGATATTGAAAAAAGGCTGGCAGGTAAGGAATTTGCTAAACAAGAACAGGTAGCTCTAAACGAACTGGAGAGGGAACTAGCCAGCCTCAAGTATGACTCAAGCCAGCATCAGCAGGCTAGTCAAAGCCTGACGTCATTAGAAAAGTATGAGCAACCCAAGCGAAGGTTAGAGGAAGCAGAAAAACTACTCGGTTGGGAGCAGGAGCAGTCAGTTAAAGCCAAGGAGGCGGCTAAAGAACTCAGCCATCGCCTGGAGAATGATAACCAAAAGAGGCACAGTCTGGCTTCTGAACTTATGGCCCTGCCCCGGTTAGAGAGTGACCTGAAGCAGGCTGAAGCCGATTACCAAGGGTTAAGCGAAAAACAAAAACAGGCACAGGAGATAGCCGGGAACTTAAAGGGGAAGCTGGAACACCTGCTAAGGCAGGAGATAAAAAAACAGGAAAAGAAGGGCCAGCTTGAGCAGTTAACCAAAGAGGCGAAAATCTACCGAGAACTAGCTCAAGCCTTCGGTAAAAAGGGGATTCAGGCAATGTTAATTGAAATAGCTCTTCCCGATATTGAAACTGAAGCCAATAAGTTGCTCAGTCGTATGACCGATAACAGAATGCATGTTAAGATTGAAACGCAGCGCCCGTCCAAGAAGGAAGAGCTGATAGAAACCCTGGATATTATCATCTCAGATGAGCTGGGACCGCGACCCTACGAGACATTCAGCGGCGGTGAAGCCTTCCGCATCGACTTTGCCATCCGCATTGCCCTTTCCAAGCTACTGGCAAAACGAGCCGGGGCACCCCTGCCTACCCTGATTATTGATGAAGGCTTTGGCACTCAGGACAGCACCGGTCTGGAAAAAGTTAAAGAAGCGATTAACTCCATTCAAGATGACTTTGATAAGATTATTGTCATCACCCATATTGAAGAACTAAAAGATGCCTTCCCAACACGCATCAATGTTTTAAAAACGGCTCAGGGCTCAACCCTTGAGGTAAGCTAGGCTATAAACCCAGGTCTTTAGCGATGCCCTTCATTGCCTCCAGACCCAGCCCAATAAACTCTTCAAGCTCAAGCCCCAGTTCACTGCAGCTTGAAATCTGTTCCCGGCTGGCTCCGGCGGCAAAGCTCTTTTCCTTAAACCTCTTCTTCACTGACTTTAATTCAACATCAGCCAGTTTTTTATCGGGACGAACCAAGGCAGCGGCGGTGATTAAGCCAGTTAGTGGGTCAGCGCAAAAAAGTGCCTTATCCAGCTTTGTCTCACGGGGGACGCCATGTGCCTCATTATGACACAGAACAGCCTTTACCATAGCATCGCTGGCACCCATCTCCCTGACCAGGTCAGCACCCAGCTTGCTGTGGGTAGCCATGTCTCCCCCGGTAAGTTCCACATCTATATCGTGAACCAGCCCGGTAAGCCCCCACTCCTCCTCATCCTCACCAAGTTTCCTGGCTAACGCCCGCATAATAGCCTCAGTAGCCAGCATATGCTTGATCAGGTTCCCGTTCTCCACATTAGCCTCAATAGAATCAATCACCTCTTCTCTTTTCATGTCACCCCCTTAGTTCACAATCACCACCCATTAAGTTTTAACCCTGCAAAGCATACTCAGAGTGTTTGGGCAATACCCGGTTCAGATAATATCCGGTGGTGGAGGTAGTTTCCCTGGCTATCTCCTCAGGTGTACCGGTGGCGACAACAAAGCCACCTTTATCACCAGCCCCAGGCCCAAGGTCGATAATCCAGTCGGCATTCTTAACCACATCAAGGTGATGTTCAATAATAACCACTGTATTGCCGGCATCAACTAGGCGCTGCAGCACTCTAAGTAAGGCGGCTACATCTTCAAAGGCAAGCCCGGTAGTTGGTTCATCAAGAATATAAAGAGTGCTTCCTGTAGCCCGCTTTGACAGCTCGGTAGCCAGCTTTACCCTCTGTGCTTCACCGCCGGATAGGGTAGTCGCCGGCTGTCCCAGGCGGATATAGCCCAGCCCGACATCATTCAATGTCTTTAGTTTATTCTTGACCTTGGGGAAATGTTCAAAGAAAACCAGAGCCTGCTCCACGGTCATATCAAGTATCTCGGCGATGTTCTTGCCCTTGAATCTTATCTCTAAAACTTCACGGTTGTAACGCTTGCCCCTGCATACCTCACAGGGTACGGTAACATCGGGCAGGAACTGCATCTCAATCTGGATATAACCCTCGCCACGGCAGGCTTCACAGCGCCCACCCTTAACATTGAATGAAAACCTGCCCGGTGCATAGCCCTTCATCCGGGCCTCAGGAGCAGTGGCAAAAAGCTCGCGAATGGGGGTGAAGGTGCCGGTATAGGTAGCCGGATTGCTTCTGGGAGTACGCCCGATGGGAGACTGGTCAATATTGATTGCCTTATCAATGTTTTCCTCACCTAATATACCATCACAGTCGCCGGCTCTTTCCTTTGAGCGATACAAAATCTGGGCCAGCTTTTTATACAGTATGTCACTGATAAGTGTGCTCTTACCACTACCGGAAACCCCGGTGACACAGACAAACTTGCCCAGAGGAATTGAAACATCTATATCTTTAAGGTTATTCTGCCGGGCACCCCTGATTACTATCTCTTCCCCCGAGCCGGGACGCCGCTTTTGAGGTAGGGGAATTTTTTTTACGCCACTTAAATACTGACCGGTTATTGACTCCTTTGAGTTCATAATATCTTCCAGCGTGCCGGTAGCCACAATCCAACCGCCATGCTCACCGGCTCCCGGCCCCATATCAATGATATGGTCGGCGGCACGCATCATCGCCTCATCGTGTTCCACAACCAATATGGTATTGCCCAGATTTCTCAACCTTTTCAATGTTTCTATCAAGCGGAAGTCATCCGCCGGGTGAAGCCCCACCGTCGGTTCATCGCAGATATAGAGGACGCCCATAAGGCCACTGCCTATCTGAGTCGCCAGGCGGATTCTCTGCGCCTCACCACCGGAAAGGGTGCCCGATGTTCTATCAATAGTCAGGTAATCCAGCCCGACATTCTCCAGAAAGCCCAGGCGGGAATCAAGCTCCTTGAGAACCTGACGGGCAATCACCTGTTCCCGCTGACTAAGAATTGTCTCCTGGCTGCCAAGAGAAGATACCCACTCCGATGCCTGAGTGACCGACATTGAAGTGACATCATTGATATTCCTGCCGTCGATGCTAACCGCCAGAGCCTCTGGTTTTAGCCGCTTGCCCTCACAGGCAGGACAAGGTTTGGTTACCATATAGCGCTCAATATAAGTCCTAGAGTTCTCCGACTCGGTATCACGATAGAGTCTCTCCAGGCGGGGAATCACCCCCTCAAAGCCGTCAAAGTATTCCCTCTCCCGCCCGAAGCGGTTGCGGTACTTGTATGAATAACCACCTTCGCCATATAGAATCAGTTTAATCTGCTCCGGGGTCAGATTCTTAAGCGGGGTATTTATGGAAAAGCCCTGGCGCTTGGCTAACTCATCAAGCGAGTATAAATACCAGGTTTGCCACTGATAGGGGTGGATAGCCCCCTCAGCCAGCGATAACTTCTTATTTGGAATAATCAGCTCAGGCTCCAGTTCCATCTTTACCCCAAGTCCAGAGCATGCAGGACAGGCACCGTGAGGATTGTTAAAGCTGAAGGTTCTGGGAGCAATCTCACCCAGGCTGATGCCACAGTGGACACAGGCGAAGTGCTCCGAGAACAACAGCTCTTCGCCGCTAACTATGGAAACCAGGACTACTCCAGCTCCAAGTTTTAAAGCCGTCTCCACTGAATCGGCAATACGGCTCTGGCTACCGCTCTGCCCGATGACCAGCCTATCAATAACGGCTTCAATAGAGTGCTTCTTGAATTTATCCAGTTGAAACTCTTCTGAAAGCTCATGTATCTGCCCGTCAATCCGAACCCGGGCATAACCAGCCTTTCGTAAATCGTTAAACACCGACTGGTATTCACCCTTTCGGTCTTTAACCAGCGGCGCCAGAATCATTATGCGTGTCTCCTCCGGTAAAGCCTGAATGGCGTCAACAATCTGCTCCACCGTCTGCATGGTGATTTCCCGCCCGCATTGTGGACAGTGGGGATGACCCACCCGGGCAAAGAGAAGACGCAGATAGTCGTAGATTTCGGTAACCGTGCCCACCGTAGAGCGAGGGTTGCGGCTGGCACCCTTCTGGTCAATAGATATCGCCGGGCTCAAGCCTTCAATATAGTCCACATCGGGCTTTTCCATCCGTCCCAGAAATTGACGGGCATATGCCGAAAGGGACTCCATATAGCGGCGCTGTCCTTCGGCATAGATGGTATCAAATGCCAGCGAGCTCTTGCCCGAACCAGAGACACCCGTGATAACCACCAGCTTATCACGGGGGATAGTGATATCTATATTCTTAAGATTATGCTCACGAGCCCCCTTGACCAGTATGGCATCTAGCGGCAATTTTCCCTCCCCAATAACCTTTACCATTTTATCACTAGTCACTAATACCAACAAGCGACTAGAAAGCCTGAGCCTGTATGGGCTATAATAACCATCGGGGTAAAAAATGGCTCAAGACTTCAAGGCTCTAGTTAAAGCCGAAGTTAACAAACAGCGCCAAAAGCTTAGCAGGCTGAGCCTGAAAATACACTCACACCCTGAATTGGGTTTTCAGGAATACAAAGCCTCAAAATGGTTAACCCAATATCTTGAAACAAATGGCTTTGCCGTAGAAAAGGGTATCTGCCAGCTGGCGACTGCTTTCAGAGCCAGCTATGGCAAAAGCCGACCGTCTATTGCCATTCTAGCCGAATATGACGCCCTGCCCCAGCTTGGTCACGCCTGCGGTCACAATCTAATAGCCGGTATCGCCGTCGGTGCCGCCGTGGCTGCCAAACCAGCTATTGACCATTTTGGGGGTACTGTTATTGTCCTGGGCACGCCAGCCGAGGAACTATATGGTGGTAAGATAATAATGGCCCAGAGAGGAGCCTTTAAAGATATTGATATGGCCATGATGGTGCACCCTTCAAGACATGACACTGCCACCACCAGAGCCCTAGCCTGCATTTCACTTGAGGTTGAGTTCTTTGGTCAGGAGGCACATGCCGCCGCCCATCCAGAAGAAGGTATCAATGCCCTGGAGGCAATGATTCAGTCTTTTACCGCTATTAATTCATTGCGCCAGCACATCAAGGATAAAGCCCGAATCCATGGGATTATCACCGATGGCGGCCAGGCAGCCAATGTTGTTCCGGCTCATAGTGCGGCAAACTTTTTAGTACGCTCCCCGGATGAAGCCTACCTTGAGGAATTAAAAGAAAAGGTCTTGAACTGCTTCATTGGTGCCGCCACTGCCACCGGTGCCAGACTGGAATACAGGTGGGGGGAGGTACAGTATGCCTCGATGCGTAATAACCTGACCCTGGCTCAGTTTTTTATCAATAATATGAACTCTCTGGGGCGTGAAGTACAGTTAGAAAATGCCAGTAAATCCTTTGGCAGTACCGATATGGGTAATGTTAGCCATCTGGTACCCAGCATCCATCCCTCAGTAGCCATAGCCCCCGAAGTAATGAACACTCATTCTCCCCAGTTTGCTGAGGCGGCTACCTCCGAGGCTGGCATTCAGGGAATGATTGACGCCGCCCAGGCTCTGGCAATGACGGTGTTTGACCTTTTGTCCAGTCCAGAAACCGTTAACCAGGTCAAAAAAGAGTTTGCCGAATATTCTTCATGACCAGATGCCGGCATTATCTCTATCTTACTACCCCTTATTTGTATCTTGAGGTATAATAGATAAAGAATTGAAAACCTCTATTTTGGCACAAGGAGAGCTGTGAAAGTCTTTCTGGGCATTGATGTTGGTTCAGTATCCACCAAGATGGCTGTTCTTGATGGAACAAATGAACTTATATGTCATACCTACCAGCCAACACATGGTAACCCGGTCAGGGCGGTACAGCAAGGCCTGAAGCAGCTAGAAAAGCTCTTGCCTGAAGGTAGTGATATCTGTGGCGTGGCTACTACCGGCAGTGCCCGCGACCTAGCCGGAGCTGTTGTTGGTGCCGACTCGGTTAAGAATGAGATTACCAGCCAGGCGACTTCTGCCCTGCACTACATACCTGATGTGCAAACAATAATTGAAATCGGCGGTCAGGATAGTAAAATTATAATCATCAGGGATGGCATCGTAACCGACTTTGGCATGAATACGGTATGTGCCGCTGGCACCGGCAGTTTCCTTGACCACCAGGCACAGCGCTTGAATATGACTATTGGGCAGTTCAGTCGGCTGGCGATGGAAAGCAAAAACCCGGTAATTATTTCCGGACGATGTACTGTTTTTGCCGAATCAGACATGGTGCACAAACAACAAACGGGTCACCGCATTGAAGACATTATCTATGGTCTGTGCCAGACCCTGGTGCGCAACTACCTCAGTAATGTGGCTCTGGGAAAGGATATCAAGCCACCGATAGTATTCCAGGGTGGAGTCGCCTTTAATAAAGGTATAATCAGGGCACTTAAAGAAGAACTTAATACCGATATTATCGTCCCCGTCCATCATGAAATCATGGGTGCTATAGGCGCCGCACTACTGGTACACGAAGAGAAAGAAAGCGATGAAAGTAGTTTCAAGGGATTTGGCGTAAGTGAATTAGAGTATAGCGCCTCATCCTTTGAATGCGAAGATTGCCCCTACCTCTGTCAGATAGCCCAGCTTTCCCTAAATAGCCAGGTTCTTGCCAGCTGGGGAGGACTCTGTGACAAATGGCAAGAAACTGCAAAAACCGAGAGCTTTAGCCGAGGAAACAAATGAGGATAGCAGTAGATGCCTCTGGCGGTGAATACGCTCCCCACGAAATAGTCAAGGGAGCCATAAAAGCCGCCCAGGAGTATGACGTTGAGATTATACTGGTAGGTAAGAAAGCCCTACTTCACGTATTGGCTAGTAAATACCTAAAAAAACTCAGGCTTAGCATCATCGGTGCCAGCCAGACAATTGAATTTCACGAACACCCTATGGAGGCAATACGTAAAAAGCCTCGTTCTTCCATTGTGGTCGGCATCAACCTGCTAAAAGAAGGTAAGGCCGATGCTTTTGTTTCCGCCGGTAATACCGGGGCGGTGTTATGCGCCGCCTTGCTCAATTTAGGTAAGATAGAGGGAATTGAGCGTCCTGCCCTGGCTAGTATTGTCAGCCTTAATCGTTCTTCCCCATCCCTCCTCATTGATGCCGGTGCTAACGCTGATTGTCGGCCAAGCCATTTATTCCAATTTGCCCGCTTGGGGAATATCTATGCCAGGAATATCTTCGGCTTTGATTCACCGCGCATCGGTTTGCTGAGCAATGGTACCGAAGAGACCAAGGGCAACCGCCTTGCTCAGGAAAGCCATCAACTGCTAAAAGGCTCCAACCTTAATTTTATCGGCAATATAGAGGGCACCGATATCGCCAAGGGAACTGCTGATGTTATCGTCACTGATGGCTTCACCGGTAATATAGTAATCAAAACCGTTGAGGGACTGGGGGATTCTTTTATCAAGGTCAGACAGAGCGGGCAGTCCTCAAACAGCACTCATAACCTTCGCGGTCGGGCACTTTTATCCGATGTCGGTCTTGGCTTTCTTGTTAAGGGTATGGACTATAGAGAATATGGTGGTGCCTGTCTTCTTGGAGTGACGGGAAATGTCATTGTCTCCCACGGTCGTAGCCATGCAAAGGCTATCAAAAATGCCATCGGCTTAGCCAACCGGACGGCTGAAGTAAAGCTCAGCCAGTTAATAAGCGAGGCGAAGAGTGAATAAAGTATATGATGTTGTTATTATTGGCGGAGGCCCTGCTGGACTCACCGCCGGGATTTATACCGCCAGAGACAGACTCAATAGCCTGCTTATAGAAAGGGGTGTAATTGGGGGTAAAATAACCGAGGCAGTGCTGGTTGACAACTACCCCGGTTTCCCACAGGGTATCAGTGGCATTGAGCTGACCAAGCTAATGTATGAGCAAGCAAAAAAATACGGGCTGGAAAGCACTTTTGCCGAGGTTACCTCTCTTGAAATTAAAGAGGAACAAATAATAGTCAAGACAACTAACGGCGACCTTATTACCCGGGCGGTAATTGTAGCCGGCGGCTCAGAAAGGGGAAAGCTCGGTATTCCTGGAGAAAAGGAGTTTACCGGTAAGGGGGTATCTTATTGTGCCACCTGCGATGGCCCCTTCTTTAAAGATAAACCAGTGGCTGTGGTTGGCGGTGGTAACGCCGCTATCTATGAAGCCCTGCATCTAACTAAATTTTCTTCCAAGATTACCGTAATACACCGCCGCAACCACCTCCGGGCAACCGCTGTGGTGCAGGAAAAAGCCTCTGCCGAAGCCAAAATAGAATTCCTTTTGAATACCGTGGTCAAGGCAATTGAGGGCAAGGATTCTGTTCAAAGATTAAGACTACAAAATATAAAAACCAGTGAACAATCTTTCCTTGAAGTATCTGGGGTTTTCATGGCTATCGGTTTAAAACCTAATACCGACTACCTGAAAAATACCCTTCCGCTAGACAAAAGGGGCCACATTATCACCGATGAGCAGATGAAGACTAAAATACCAGGCATATTCGCCGCCGGTGATATACGTTCCGGTTCAATCATGCAGACTGTAGCCGCCGCTGGAGACGGCGCCATCGCCGCTCTTAGTGCCAAGAGCTTTATTGAGCAATAAGCTTTATACTTCGGTATTGTTAGGGTATAATTATTCAAAGAAAGAGGGCACTATGAAGGTCATTTTTCTAGAAGATGTAGCTAAAATAGCCAGAGCCGGCGATATAAAAGAGGTAGCTGATGGTTATGGCCGAAACTTTCTGATACCCAAAAAACTGGCCGCCCCGGCTAGCCCTGAGACAACCGCCAGGCTTGAAGCCCGGCTTAAATCACAAGCCAACAAGCAATTTCAAACAGAGGCTGAACTGGTTAACACGGCAAAACAACTGGAAGGTAAAGAGGTTATCATTAAAGCCAAGGTTGGGGCTAAAGACCGTCTCTATGGTTCAGTCACTAGTGCTGATATTTCCGCCGAGCTTGAAAAAATAACCGGGATAACCGTAGACAAAAGAAAAATAGAACTGGATGAGCCTATCCGTGAGCTAGGTAGCTTTGATATAGCTATCAAATTAGGTAAGAATATAATACCAAAAGTTAAAGTAACCGTTAGTGAGGAGGGGTCCAGCTCAGGTGCCGGATAACAAACTGCCGCCGTATGATATTGATGCCGAGGAGTCGGTAAACGGTTCTCTGCTGATAGATGGCAAGGCTATCTATGAAGTGGCTGTAATACTCAGACCGGAGGACTTCTACAGCGAGCAAAACAGGTGGATATACCAAGCCTGCCTTTCGCTCTACCAGCGTGATGAGGCAATAAACCAGATAACAGTGGCTCAAGAGCTGGACCGACAGGGGAAACTTGAGAAATGTGGCGGTGCCGCCTACTTAAGCCACCTGATATCCATAGTGCCTACCTCCCTTGATATTGAACACTATGCCCGAATCGTTTACCGTCTATCTATAATGCGACAGCTGATTTCTTCTGCCGAAAAGATTTCCAGTATCGGCTATGAAGCCGACCCTGATGTTAGTAATGCCCTAAACAGGGCTGAAGATGTCTTGTTTAAGCTTCGTCATGAACGGGGAACACTGGATTTTGTCCACATAAAACAGGTTCTTGACAGGTACTTTGAGGCTCCACCATCGCCGGAAGCAGAAGGCTACCAGCCAATCCCGCATGCACTGTCTGGTTTTGATGGCCTGGACGATTTCCTGGGCGGTTTCCAGCGCGCCGACCTGATTATCATTGCCGGCAGACCCAGCATGGGCAAGACCAGCCTTGTGCTTAACATCGCCAGAAATGCCGCTATAGAACAGGGGGCTTGTGTCGCCCTTTTCAGCCTGGAGATGTTTCGCGAGGGGTTGGTGCAGCGCCTGCTCTCCAGTGAATCCGGGGTAAACTCAAGGCGTATTCGTCTGGGATTAAATACAGAAGATGAAGAAAAACTGATTATGGAGGCTACTGGCAAACTCTCGGAGGCGTCTATTTTTATTGACGATTCCCCACAACTTAGAGTGGTAGAAATGAGGAGCAAAGCCCGCCGTCTATACTATGAACGCGGTATTGACCTAATTATAGTTGACTATCTTCAGCTGCTACAGGGGGATGGCAGAAATGAAAACAGGGTTCAGGAAATAAGCTATGTCTCCCGTTCCCTCAAAGCACTGGCTCGTGAATTAAAGGTGCCGGTTATTGCCGTATCACAGCTTAGCCGGGCTCCGGAGTGGCGGGCATCACACATACCCCAACTCTCCGACCTGCGTGAAAGTGGCAGTATTGAGCAGGATGCCGACCTAGTGCTTTTTATCTACCGTGACGAGATTTACTATCCAACCGTAGAGGAATGGCAAAGCCAGCACCCGGATAAAGAATACCCCAAAGAAATGGCTGATATAATAATCGCCAAGCATCGTAATGGACCCACCGGTCAGGTGAAGCTACGCTTCAAACATAGCCTGACCAGGTTTGAAAATATTGCCAAAGCGGAGCCAACGCTACTATGAAGCCGTTTCGGGGTTTCCCGGCCAGGATGGAATTTACTCCCATCCCAAACCCTTTTTTGAGCCATATAATGTCCCAGATTAGCGATGTAAACGAGCTCAAGACGACACTCCATATCTTCATGGCAATTTATAGCAAAAAGGGTCACCCCCGATTTGTAAGCTTCGGCGAGTTATTAATTAATGCCGGTCTGATGAGAAGCCTGGAGCAGACTAACAAACCGGCTAAAGAGGTACTTAAAAGTGCCCTGGAACTGGCTGTGAAAAGGGGAACCATACTAAATCTGGCAGTAGATTGTGATGGAGAAACGGAAGAGCTCTATTTCCTTAACACCCCATCCGATAGACAGTCTATGGCTAAGATTCAAGATGGAGAACTGAAACTCACCGGGCTTAAAGCTAAAACTATACCCCCAACACAGACTGAGGAACTACCCAATATTTTCACCCTTTATGAAGAGAACATCGGTATGCTAACGCCGATGATTGCCGAGGAAATAAAAGAGGCGGAAGAGCTCTACCCTGAGACCTGGATAAGGGATGCCATTAAAATAGCGGTTAATCAGAACAAACGTAAATGGGATTATATTGCAACCATTCTAGAGCGCTGGGCTAGGGAAGGCAGGCAAGATGGAGCATATAGGCGAGACACTGAAAAAGAAGACCCAGACAAGTACATCAAAGGCAAATACGGACATATGGTCAGGCGGCGCTGAAGGAGCCGAAGAATCCTCATCAGATTCAATCTGCCATATCTGCAAAGGTGCCCGTTTTGTACACCCGACCCTGCCCTCGGGTAAGCCGGACTTCAGCCGGGTGATCGCCTGCCACTGCACCCTCAGTGAAAAGGATAAGGAACGCCGTAGCCATCTAGAGCATTACAGCAATCTGGGTTCACTAAAGCGCCTTACCTTTGACAATCTGGTGCCACAGGGCAGGAGTGGCTATCCCTTGAACCAGCAGCAATTCCGCAATGCCTATGAGGCAGCCAAGGCATTTGCCAAGGAGCCCAAGGGCTGGCTGGTTCTGGTCGGTCCCAGCGGCTGTGGCAAGACTCACCTGGCGGCGTCTATCGCCAACGAGCGTATCAATCAGGGACAGCCGGCTCTATACAAAACGACCCCCGACCTTCTGGATGACCTGCGCTCCACCTTTAGCCCCGACCGAGAAATGCCCTACGACCAGTCCTTTGACCAATTACGCAATGCCCCGCTACTAATTCTGGATGACCTGGGCACACAGAGCAGTACCCCCTGGGCTAAGGAGAAGCTGGACCAGCTACTAAATCACCGCTATAACCAGGAACTACCTACCGTCATTGCCACCAGCACCCCCATTGAACAACTGGACGAAAGAATTCGTAGCCGGTTAACAGATAACAAGCTGTGCCAGATTTTTACACTGGAAGAGAAACGGACTTACAGTCTGGATTATGGTTGGGCACCAGGGCTGGAACTGCAGAAACAAATGAGCTTTAAGAATTTTGACTGGCGACGGGTAAATCTGCTGCCGGAACAAAGGGAAAGTCTGGAAAATGTCTACCGGTTGGCTCTGGACTATGCTAAATCACCCGAAAGCTGGCTGGTTTTCCAGGGTGTCACCGGCTGCGGCAAGACACACCTTGCTTCTGCTATTGTCAACTACCGCTACCAGGCCGGAAAGCCGGCAATGTTCGTAGTAGTGCCCGAGTTTCTTGACCATCTACGCTCCACCTTCAGCCCCGACAGCAAGATATCCTACGACCAGCTCTTTGAAAGTGTAAAGACCACCCCGTTACTTGTCCTGGATGATTTTGGCGAACAGGCAACCACACCCTGGGCACAGGAAAAATTATATCAGGTCATTAACTACCGCTATAATGCCCAGCTACCGACGGTAATTACCACCCGCTGTGCACTGGAAGATATTGAGAGCCGCATCAGCTCCCGCTTTGTTGACCCCAAGCTGAGCACACCCTTCAACATCAATGTCCCTGATTACAGGGGGGACGTGAGCACAAGGAAGGGCACCAAAACAGTCAGCCGCGGTAGAAGACAACGCCAATAAATATCAATCAGATAAGGTAATTTTAAGCTTGTGCCGTGGTGAATTTTATATTAAAATAGGTCTAAAAAGAGAAGTCTAAATGATAAAGAGTCCAGTACTAGTACTAAACCAGAGCTATGAAGCGCTTAATATATGCCAAGCACGGCGGGCAGTAGTATTGATACTCAGAGGCAAGGCTGAGATGCTAGAGAACGGCTTGGGTTTCATCCACTCCGCTAATGACATCTTCCCGATACCTTCTGTAATCAAGCTTGCCTATATGATTAAGCGTCCCCATCCTGAGAGAAAATTAACCCGCCTCGGTGTTTTCCACCGCGATCACTATACCTGTCAGTATTGTGCCAAGACAAGCCATCAACTGACTATAGACCATGTTGTTCCAAGAAACCAGGGTGGTGAACATACCTGGGAGAATGTGGTCAGCGCTTGCGTGCCCTGTAACCGTCGTAAGGCAGGTAGAACACCGAAACAGGCCGGCATGAAGCTAATTCGCCAGCCATCCCAGCCACGCAGTATAATCCCATTCTATATTCCGCATCCCTACCTGGAAAAAATAACCGAATGGCAAAAATACCTCACCTACTGATAGCCTGTTTAACTGAAAAGTATATCTAGGGTTATTAACCTATTTCTTGGTATCCCTACGCTTCTGGCCTCTTTTTTCCTTACCAGTATCAGTAATTTCATCAAGGGATAGCTCTACCCTGACACCGCTTTCCATCTCAACTAACACTGTTCCCTCAATTGGGTTGCTACCAACCACAGTGGCTATTCCCTTTGTTGTTGATATGCTTTGTCCTTCCTTGGGCATCTTCTCCTTCATGATACGATATTGTTCACATTCATAGCCCAGACAGCATAGCAGACGCCCACAAAGACCCGATATTTTCATCGGATTAAGGGGCAGGTCCTGTTCCTTAGCCATCTTTATTGAAACCGGGTTGAACTCGCTCAAGAAACTGGTACAACAAAGTGGCAGGCCACACCGCCCAAAACCACCCAACAGCTTGGCTTCATCCCTGGGCCCTACCTGACGCATCTCAACACGGACCTTTAAACTGCGGCTTAATTCCCTAACCAGTTCACGGAAATCAACCCTGCCTTCAGCACTAAAGAAAACGGCCAGGCGACTACTATCAAGATTATATTCCGCCGATATCAGCTTCATTGACAGCTTAAGCTTTTCAACCAGCTTGTCACATTCAGCCAGAGCTTCACCTTCCTTTTGTTTGAGCCTATCGGCATGCTCTATATCCTCGGCATTCGCCCTGCGTATCACCGACTTCAATGGCTTGTTTACTTCACCATCTGGAACCTTTGCAGGGGCTACAACTACCTCGCCCAACTCCAGACCACGAGCCGTCTCAACCACTACCAAGTCACCAACCTTAAGCTCAATACCGGATGGGTCAAAGTAATATACCCTGCCCGTTTTCTTAAAACGCACTCCAACAACATCTACCAATTTATTATCTCCAGCTTCTTCTACCATCATTAGCTAACCTCGCACCCTTTCTCCTCTTCTTTCAGGCATATTAAGCATTAAAACCTCCAGCACCAGGCGTGGATTGGCATTCTGCTTAAGCTGTTTCTTAGCTTCCTGAATACCACTGATAAAATCCCTTACCTCATCCAGCCTAAAATCTCCGGCCAAGTCGGTGAGGGTTTTTTCAATATCAACATTAGTGATTACCCCAGCAGAGTCAGCCTTTATCAACAACAGGTCACGCCAAAAATTGAGCCATATATTTAATATCTCCTGAACAGATTCCCTTTTCTGACTGAACTGGGCAGCCAGCTGGGCAACATAGGCAAAGCGCTCCTCGTAGCCAGCATTGATTATGTCAAGTATATTATCCCTTCTTTCATAATACTGCTTTAGTAATTCATCACCAAGAACGGCTGATAAAGCCCATCCCAAACACCCATGACACAGCCGGGACAGGAGCTTAGCTTTTTGCCTCTCCACACCCCATTGACTGCTCAAGGCATTTTCAATCTCATCAGGCGACATGGGTATAAGCTCCAGCTGCTGACAACGAGAAACCACGGTATCCGGCAGGAGACCAATGCTCGTTGTCAGCAGTAAAAAAACCACCCTACCCACTGGCTCTTCCAGGGTTTTAAGCAGACAGTTAGCCGCCTCTATTGATAACAGCTCCGCCCCATCAATAATAAATACCTTGTATTTTCCCTCAAAGGGCGGCAGACTGGCCGAATGTTGCACCTGTCTAATCTGTTCAATGCCAATTTCAGTTCTGGTTTTGAGCTCATTGGTCTCCAAATCACAATCCAGACCGATAATCTGGACATCAGCATACTTCCCTTGGGCAATCTTTTGACAGGACAGGCACTCGCCACACGGCTTGTCAGCTCCCTCGCAGTTCAATGCTTGAGCCAGATTAAGCGCCAAGGTCATCTTACCCACATGAGGGGGACCAACAAAAAGATAGGCATGGGCTAAAATCCCTTTCTCCAGGCTACGCTGGAGTAAAGAGACCACCCTTCTCTGCCCAACCACCTGCCACATATATCAGAGCCTCCTTTTCACATCTAAAGCAAGTCATGACTGGTAAGGTCCTGGAAGGTCTCACGCTTACGGATAAGGCGTGCCCCACCCTCCTTAACCAGAACAATAGCCGGCTTGAGTGAGGCGTTATAGTTACTTTGAAGCGGCAGGCAATAGGCACCACAAACAGGTATGGCTATAATATCACCACTTAAAACCGGCGGTAGATTAATATCCCTGACCAATATATCACCAGATTCGCAATATTTACCAGCAATGGTAACCGGTTCTGTTTCTTTTTCTAAAACTCTATTAGCCACCAATGCCTCATACTTGGAACCATACAGGGCGGTGCGGATATTGTCAGCCATACCACCATCAACAGAGACATATTTCTTAATACCAGGTATATCCTTTATAAAACCTGCCCTATAGAGTGCTACACCAGCCTGAGCTACTATTGCCCTACCCGGCTCAATAGTAAGCATCGGTGGTGGTAGCTTCAATTTACGGCATCTAGCAATGATTTTAGACACTATAGCCTCAGCATAAAGTGAAATAGGTGGTACCGGATGGTCTAAGGTATATTGCACAGTAAACCCGCCACCGATATCTAGTTCCTCAAGCTCAAAGCCGTGCTTTTGTTTCATTTCGCTAGCAAAATCAAGCACTGTTTCAATAGCTTCCTGATATGGGCGAACATCAGAGATGAGAGAACCCAGATGGAAATGCAAACCGACAAGGTTTAGGCTGGGAAGTGACATTGCCCGGGTTACTGCTTCATCAGCACTAAACAAAGAGAAACCAAACTTACTACCGGTAACACCGGTACTAATATGTTCATGAGTATGGGGGTCCACCCCTGGAGTCAGGCGTAGTAAAATATCGGGTATATGGCCTGTGCCCTCAGCCATTTCAGCCAGCATATCAAGCTCATTAAAACTGTCAACAACTATACGACCAATATGGTGCTTCAGTGCCAAGCCTATTTCCTCGGCTGACTTGTTATTACCATGTAAATAGAGCATATCCATGGGGAAGGCTACCGATTCGGCAATGGTAAGCTCCCCGGCGGATACCACATCCAGCCCCAACCCCTCCTCCTTTAAGATAACCGCCAGTGCTCCATTCAGAAAGGCTTTGCTGGCATAAATAACCGTAGTCTCAGCATAGCGCTGACCAAACTCAGCCTTGAACTCCTGACACCTGGTGCGTAAACTGAACTCATCAAATAGGTATAAGGGGGTGCCATATTCGGCAGCTAGCTCCACAGTATCACAGCCACCAATTATGAGATGACCTCGCTCGCTTACTTCAGCAGTTAAGGGAAAGATTGAAAGCCTTGTTATCATTCTCATCAATGATAACAACTCAGTGCCACTCAAGTCAATTCAATTAAGCCACGACTACTTTACATACCAAGCCAATTTAGCTAAAATACCATTGCCTCAATAGGAGAGCAAGACCCATAATTTGGAGTAGTCATGATTAAAGCAGTCTTTTTTGACCTGTATCAAACCCTTATTTGCTACGACCCACCCCATGAAGAATCATTAGCAAGAATACTCAATGACCTCGGTATTAAGGTAACCCCGGAGGCACTTCGCCTACCTATTGTCGCCGCTGATGAATTTATCTACCAGGAGCACTCCCGCCTGCCCATAAGCAAGCGCAGTGACGAGGAAAGGAAGTCCCTTTTTGCCCAATATCAAGCGATGCTGTTCAAAGAAGCCGGCATTGAACCTACCAGCGAACTTATTGGTAACACACTTAGTAAAATGCAGCAAATCAAGTTTACCCGCGTTCTTTTTAATGATGTCTTACCTGCTCTTACCCAACTCAAGGAAAAGGGGCTTATCCTGGGTATAATTTCAAATGTGGACAGCAATATAACCCCCCTTCTTGATAAGCTGGGTCTCTCACAATTACTTCAGGTAGTGGTAACATCACAGGAAACGGGTTATCTAAAACCTCAACCCGAAATATTTAAAGAGGCTGCTAAGCAGGCCGGGGTAAAGATTTCTGAATCAATGTATATTGGTGACCAGTACCAGATTGATGTTCTCGGCTCTAAAAAGGCTGGTATGAAAGGTGTTTTTCTTGATAGAAACAGTTATTTTAATAAGGTTATCAAAGAGCTCAAAATTCACAACCTTTACCAGCTAGTAGAATATTTGTCATAGGAAACTGCAATCTGGGGGTGGCAGAAATGACATTAACACTTACCAGTCCATCATTTAAAAAGGGGGAGAGAATACCGGCTAATTATACCTGCGAAGGGAAGAACATTTCACCACAGCTTGATTGGAATGGGGTTCCTGAAGAAACCAAATCATTAGCCCTGATAATGGATGACCCGGATGCCCCCGGCGGCGTCTTCACACATTGGGTAATATTTAATCTGCCGCCTGATAGCCAGGGTTTGCTAGAAGCTGTTCCTTCAACACCTCAGCTGCCTGGTGGTGCCCTGCAGGGCAGGAATGACTTTGGTAAAATCGGCTACGGTGGTCCCTGTCCACCGCCAGGCTATCCACACCGGTACTGCTTTACTCTCTATGCACTGGACAGGTATCTTAACCTAGGGGCAGGTTCATCCAAGAACCAGCTTTTGAATGCTATAAAAGGGTATATCCTGGCTCAGTTTCAACTGACCGGCACATATCAGCGGTAGCCAAATTTTATACTTGAACCCCACTTGATAAAAGTTATTTAAAATTTAGCCGTTTCAACTAAGTGCCGCTATTTCTAGCTTCATCTTCTTTTTGGGCTGGGGGTCTGGCTTCTCGTTCTCGGAACCAGCGCCTGATTTCATCTAAGCTTGGTGGGGCAACATAAAATATTTGTATGTCAGATGGGAACTGAACCTGATGCCCCTCCCTCATCAACAGCACCCCAATCTGGTCACCCTTCAGGGTTTTGTCTATATTATTGGCAATCTGCTCATTTCTTTTTTTCTGAACCTCTAAAAAGTATTGATAAACCTGCGAGAATACCTTCTGACTCTGTAGGCCGGTCGCCAGACACCGGCTCCAGTCCATAAGCTCAGCCAGCAAATCACTGTCTTCAACCGGTTGAAGCTTAGCCCCTCTGTTGCTTAAAACACCCTTAACAATTTGGTAGCTTCCCGTATTCAGTTGCTCAATAGCCTTAGCTCCCTCGCTGCCACCGGTGGTTACCAGTTCGTGATACACCTTCTTTACCTTGGTTAACTTTTCCTCAAGATTTTTCACTTGTACCTGTACCTGTTCCCAGTACTTATTAACTAATTTCATATAATCGGGCTCTGGTTTAAATGGTGTAAAAATAAGAGGAATGAAAAATAATTTTCTCCCTTTTCTGAATTTATCTGCCGCTGGCTTTTCCACCTTGCCTATTTCTTCAGCCATTTTCTTAACCGACCTCCATATTGAGTTTCAATCCCTGCGATTAAGAGATGGGCTTTTTATCCAGTCTTTTCATATTATCACAATCATGCTCGTTTGTCTCTTAAAAATACATAGGCTGGGGTTACCCCAGCCTATGTATCTCTTTGTTTAAGCCAGTGTTACTTACTTTGTCTGACCTTGGTATAGCACTCGCTGCAATATACCGGTCTACCTTCACGTGGCTCAAATGGGACTTCGGTTTCTTTACCACACTCGGCACACACTGCGTGGAACATCTGCCGCTGAGCTCGGTAGCCAGAGCTACCATCACGGTAACGATCTGCTTTCTTAGCTTGGCGGCATGAGGGACAGCGCTTAGGTTCATTAGTATAGCCCCTAGACTGGAAGAACTCCTGCTCCTCCACGCTGAAGGTAAAGGTAGCCCCACAATCAGAACACTGGATAGACTTTTCCTGAAAAGCCAATGGATGACCTCCTCTCTTCTAATAGTTGGTTTGTTCTAAGGTCATCCTTTGCTTGATTGAACCAGGATAAACTCTGTGTAATCTCACTACTCGTGATAACCTAGACTGAAAACCACCATAATCAATATACACTAATTGAGCCGGTTTTGCAAGTATTGTGGTGAGCCGCCAGCGAATCGAACGCTGAACCTGCTGATTAAGAGTCAGCTGCTCTGCCAGTTGAGCTAGCGGCCCGAATTTATCCAGTTTAACAAAACACAGGTTATTGCGCAACCTGCCAGCATCTTTTATTCTATACTATTAATTAAGTCATTATGGCTGGTCATAGCGGCAACTATATTCAGAAAATCGCTAAGTGAATCGCTCTTCTGCCTCAGTGCCTTTAATTCAACACTGATAGGGTCAATAGAAGTTGGACTATCAGCATAGGCACCATAAAAAGCAAAGTATGCCTGGTTTAGCCTCCTGATATAGTAGCCCTGTGAGGCTAAAAACAGCCGTTTATTTTCCATAAACTCCTCAGCCTTCTCAACCTCTCCCTGAGCCAGATATTCATCAACCGCGATTCTTATCCCCCTCATCTCTTTATAAAAATCAAACTCAGCTTCTGTTTCCTCTGCCGACTCAATCTGACTGTTTAGAACATCATATTGAGAGTAATACTTTTGGTATAGAATATCACCAATTTCCTTGCTGACTATGCCAGCCAGCGTCTCATTCATAACAATAATTTCATAATCTTGTGAAATACCGATTGAATCCAAGGAATACAGGAATCCTAATAGCTTGAAAAACAGGTACTGGTGCAACCACTCTTCTATTGCCGTGTTAATGGCAAAGCGAAGGCTGGCGTCGTTGCTAACGAAGGCGGGATAGGTAGCAACCCCACCAAGCCCCACCACCAATGAAGAGACCCCAAGTTCATCAATAGCGGCTTCAATCTCTTCAATTTCTCCCATAGTTATATCCTGCCGCAGTGTAATATCACTGATTCTATCTATCCTGTCCCTGGGTGAAACCACAAGTAGCCGTGGCGGCTTCTCCAGGGCAAAGTTTATCGGGGGAAAGGTAATCTCAAGCCCCAGGGAGTCATCCGTCGGATTATAGATATCCAGTTGAGCCAGGGTTTCCTTTATTTGCTTTTCCAGAACTCTCTCTGCTTTATCTTCCAGATCGTCTTTCTGTTTCTGCAAGACATCTAGCTCAACTTCAAGCGATGCCAGTTCGTCGGTTCCAGTGCCATCTTCAACAGCTACAATCTGCCACTCTAATTCCCTTATTCGCTGGACAAGAGAAAAATATTCTAAAACCAAAGGCGACTCATCAGCAGTAACCTCTTCACCACCGAAAACAAATTCCTCAAGTTCATAGGACAGAGCCTGCAATTCCCAGCCATAAATGCTAAATCTATAGGGGCTTACTATCTTATTAATGCTGGAATCAAGGTTTAATGAGGGAAAGAAAATTACGAACAATAAGCAAAATAACGATAAAAAGACAGCAGAAATTAATACTACCCTAGTTTTAGGCATCAATAAACCCCCTGGTTGGAAATACCAATCACAATACCATTATAATACTTAGATACATTAAATATAACTCGAGGATAGCAATATCAATAACCACTAATAATGGTTGAGTGTTATCAGTTATAAATATTATGAAAGATTACTATAAGATTTTAGGTATCCCCGAGAATGCCAGTCAGCAGGATATTAAAAGCTCCTTCAGAAAGCTTGCCTTCAAATACCACCCGGATACCAATCCTGGTAATGAAAGGCAGGCAGAAGAAAGGTTCAAGGAAATAAATGAGGCATACGCAGTACTCAGCGATAAAAATAAAAGGCAGCAATATGACCTCGCCCGAAAGGGGCAGTTTGCCGGTGTTGGTTATAAAGGCTTTCAATACTCCCAGCAGGACATTTTCCAGGGTATCTTTACCAATCAAGCCACACTTAACGAGCTCAATCGTATGTTTACCCAGGCAGGACTTAGATTTGACCGTGACTTCCTCAATCAGGTCTTCTTTGGCGGTAGAGGTACTATATTCCAGTTCTATACCAGCCCCAGTGGTGCCAGCAGTACAGCCTATCATCAATATGCCCCGGGGACTATAACCTATAAACCAAACTGGTTTGAAAGAATGCTCTCCATAGTATTTATCAAGCTCAGCCGCTTCCTTTTGAAAAAACTCCTGGGAATTGAATATACCGCCAATCTAGACCTTCATATTGAGCTTGAGCTGACACCAGCAGTGGCTTCTGCTGGTGGTGAGAAAGAGGTCAGCTATAAAAGGAGCAAGCGAAAAAAGAAACTCACGGTTAAAATTCCACCCGGGATTAAATCTGGCACCAAAATCAGGCTCAAGGGTATGGGACTGGTAGAAAACAAAAAGTCAGGTGACCTCTATCTGCATATAAAGGTCAGGAACCAGCCTACAAAGATTAAATAGGTCATTGCTTTATATTTCTAATATAATCACCAATAATGCCCCAAAAGGCCTGTTTCGGGAGTGGGAGATGAAGTGGTTAAGAATATCGGCTATAGCTTTTTCTATATTACTTGTTGCTTCGCTTATTGGCTGCGCCAAGTCGGAAAGATTCTTTCCTGATAAGAACCTGGAGGCAGCCGTAAGGTATCTTCTTGAAAAACCGGAAAATGAAGCGATAACGGTTGATGAACTGGCTAGCCTTACTACTCTGGGGAAATGGGCTACATACAGGCTTATTACTGACCTTTCCGGTATTGAATACTGCACCAACCTGACTGAGCTAAACCTCTACAACAACCACATAAGCGATATCTCTCCTCTTTCTTCCCTTACCAATCTGACTGAGCTTAATCTTTATGGGAATGAGATAAGTAATATCTCCCCCCTTTCCTCCCTTAACAATCTGGAAAGGCTCAACCTAAGCCTTAATAGTATAAGTGATATCTCCCCTCTATCCTCTCTAACCAACCTCGTTGAGCTTGACCTTAGCGGGAATCAGATAAGCAATATCCCTCCCCTTCCCTCCTTGACTAACCTGGAAACACTCATTCTTGATGGGAATCAAGTAAGTGATTTATCTCCACTTTCCTTACTTAACAATCTGAAAAGTCTCGGACTTCATGGGAACCAGATAAGCAATATCTCTCTACTTTCCTCCCTGACCAACCTAGATGCGCTTGTCCTTAACGAGAACCAGATAAGCGACATCTCCCCCCTTTCTTCACTAAATAAATTGAAGTATCTCTCCCTTGATAAAAACCAGATAAATGATATCTCTCCTCTTTCATCCCTTACCGACCTGAGAATGCTTGTCCTTAGTGGGAACCAGATAAGTGATATTTCCCCCTTGGTGGAGAACAATGGACTGGGTGCAGGCAATCGATCAGGTGACAGGATAGAGCTTGAGGACAACAATCTGGACCTGACGGAAGGCTCTGAAGACATGGAGAATATTAGGGCTTTACAGGATAGAGGGGCAGAAGTTAGCTACTAACCGCTAAAGAATAGTGCTTATGTGTTCTATGCCTAATTTGCCCTCAATCTATTGTTTGATAAACACACGTGGGGTGTTTCTCATATTCATTGAAATAATAATGAGCCCAGGTATTAGCAAAAACAGGCCCAAGCCGATTGGTGTTTTCATGAACTGCACCACCTGTCCTAGTATCGGGATATAGAGATAGACCCTGCCCGTGATATCATAGTCATGCACTAGGTGACTGTCAGGTTCTTCATTGGCATCACCTTTTGTTCGGAACAGAAGTGAATCATCCTCTATTATCTCTACCACCCTGTGGACGACCAATGTATCGTATCTACTATAGGTAATGATATCGCCCAACTTAATGTCGGCCGGCTCTACTGGTTGTGTTATTACTATACCCCCCGATTTCAATACTGGAGTCATGCTATCACCTATGGCGGTATGAATTCGCCAACCAAAGTAAGGAGCAACTACTAAAAATACCACTATAAACATTAATAGCATCAAAAAGACTGTAATGATGTATTTCATAATCAGTTTCATTAGTCCGATTGCTCTCACAATGCGGAGAAAGATTCAAGCGGTAAGTATCTTTGTCAATATATCACTATACCAGAACCTAACCCATCCCAGCGGCGGTCCTAGCTAACTCCCAGGCATACTCATATAGGTGTAACCCTTTACTTAAGGCAATCAGCTCGCCATCAGCGACGCCTATCTCAGAAGCCATATACTCCTTCAAGAGTTGAATAGCCGCCAGATTGGAGGGAAAGCCAGCCCAAAGGTCCCAGGAGCGGAAATAGGCAATATAGTGGAGCTTGCCATACCTGACCCTGGTATCAATACCCCGCAGGCAAGGGGGGTCAGTAAGGAATATTGATTGGCTATCACCTACCGCCATAAAAGCCTGGTTAGTATTATACCCGTTCTCCCTATACATCTTGATTACTTCAGCTATCTGCTTCTCAAGGTATTGACCGTAGGTATATTGCTCTCCCTCGGCTCTGTGGGCTGTCATTAGGTAGGGCAGGTAGCTTTCTATATATTCCATGGTAGTTGGTGCCGGCACCCCCTGCGGTACATCAGGGGTTAGGGGTCTTGTTCCGGGATTAATTATCTGAATAAAGACAAAATCAAGCTCTTTGCGATGCTGGCCGGCATAGCTTCCCCGCTCAATCTCATACTCGTAACCATCAATCAATGTCTTTCGCAGACAGAGAAACCATGCTTCGGATAGGTCTCTAGCCTCAATAACTGAAATCTTCATAAACTGACCGAATTTGGCACTTATTTGCTCTTATGGCTGACAGAGCCCTTCGCCCTGTCCTTTCTAAATAACTACTTCTATTACCTGCGGAACACAGAGAAGAATCTATCCTGATACTCATCAAAAAGGTTCCAGCGTTCCAGTTCATCCCTTAACTCACGGGGTTCAATCTCCCCTTGCGATAGCTTCTTAAAGAGTTCCTCAATTTTCACCCTGGCATCCATTGGTACACCTCTGGCATCCACATCCAAAAGACCCCTTGACCTTAGCTGGGACAGGTTATCCTGCATAGAGCTTCGGGTGATTTCATAGATAAACTTCATCAACGATACGTCCCAGAGCTCGTCCTGCCCCTTGATGACAGTAACCAGCGGGTCACCATGTCGTTCAATTTCACTGTTTATTTTATCCACCACCGACATTAAATCTCCGGCAACAATGGTGAGCCCTTTGGGCTCATTGCGATAGGTGTAAAAAATCCCGGGGACATTAGGACCATGCGTTTTAATGAGCATGTCAAAGTACCTTTTAGCATCTATACTGAAACCCTCAAGCCGGGATAGATAGTAAGGCGTTACTATCCTGGGTCTCTCGGCAATTACCCTGCCCTCCCTAACAACTGTTTCATTGGCATCTTTGGCTATTTCAGTATAGACAGGCTTGGTAACCAGATAGTAACCGATATTGGTGGTACCAAATGTCTCCAGTGACTGCTTGGGCAGCCTGAGTATCTCAGTGTGCCTAACAGCATATCCTATCCTCTCATCATTAATATCCTCCACATCGAACCCCCTGCATAATTATAGCTAATCAAGTCTAGGTAATACTTTTTAATTCTTGCTTATATTCATCTAAAAGCTGAATATATTGTGAATCTAATTGGGCTAATGTCCTCTGCCACTCATCCTGGAATTGTGGCAGGTTATCAACGTTTATCTCCAGCTCCCCTACTGAGCCCATCTGCTGCTCAACTGCCCGGTGTATTTTGGACCTGAATTCAGCCTTAAGGGATTCATAGGCTTGCTTCCTCTGTTGCTCACCCTGCTCATTATAATGATTAAAGATATGCCTTATATTATCATAAATCTTTACTAGTGATGCCTTATTAATCTTAAATTTCATCAGGGCGTCCATTGCCTTTTTATTCTTACTCTTGGCTATATCGTTTTTAGGCAGGCTAATATTTACCAGTAATACTGTCTCAGCCCCTTTAGAAACATACTTTTTAGCCTTTTTCTGGTATCGGGAAAGTTTAGCCTCTAAATCAATATCCCCGTTAAGATATTGAACCGCCAGCCTTTCCCCCTCCGGTATATACTGCCACCTCAGCCGCTCCTCCTCGGTTGCCTCACCAAAACCGACTGTTTTTCCCCGGGCTATCTCACGAGCACTTTTTATATCAGCCATCAGAGCCCCAACTGCATTAACAATAACAAGATATACTCCCAATAACATTATACTAGATTATCAAACAAGCTTAAAGCTAGATGCTACCGATTATTTTATATTTATAGTTCTTAATGCTATAATCTAGTCCAAATGTACTATAAAAATGTTATTGAAGCCCTGGGGCATACTCCATTGGTAGAAATGTCCCAGCTGAGCTCTAAGCCGAAGGTACATATCCTAGCCAAGCTGGAAGGACAGAACCTGGGTGGCAGTGCCAGTATTAAAGACCGCATAGCCAAATATATGATAGAAAAAGCGGAGCTGAGCGGAGAGCTGACTAAGGAAAAGACCATTATTGAAGCCACCAGCGGCAATACGGGGATAGCTCTAGCCTGGCTCGGGCGCAAGAAGGGTTATAAGGTAACCATCGTTATGCCCGAAAATATGAGCCGGGAGAGACAGCAACTAATCAAGCTCTTCGAGGCTGAACTCATCCTTACCAAGGGAGCTGATGGAGTGCAGGGAGCCATTGATACCGCCTTTGAGCTGTTAGCCCAGGATAGCAAGCACTTTATGCCCGACCAGTTCTCTAATCCGTCTAATCCACTAGCTCACTACGAGACCACCGGGGTTGAAATTTTAAATGACTTCCCTTATGGCAGGATTGATTTCCTGATTGTCGGCATCGGCACCGGGGGCACCATAATGGGTGTTGCCAAGCGTTTAAGAGAGAAATACCCAAATCTAAAAGCAATCGGGGTTGAGCCACCACCGGGTGACAGCATCCAGGGACTAAGATGCCTTGAAAAATATATTCCCCCAATCCTGGACCTAAGCTTTATTACCAAGAGGGCTAGAGTTACCAGCCAGCAGGCGGCTGAAACCACCAGAAAGTTGCTAGATAATGAGGGGATTTTTGCCGGTTTGTCTTCAGGCGCTGTAGTCCATCAGGCTATAAAGATTGCTAAAGAGATTGACGAAGGTAATATAGTAGCCATACTTCCCGATGGTGGCTGGAAATACCTGAGTCTGGACTTCTGGACTAAAGGTAAATAGACATTATCTCAGAAGGTAAGACTAATTTAATGAAGCTTATGGAAACCACCTCTCTACTGGTACAGGCAGTTCCCTTGATATAAGCAGTCCTATATCTTCACAATCTCATCAATTATGCCTTAATTATGCCTTTCTAACTTCTATGACCCATAGATGGGCTTGGAGAATGGGTCTCCTATGTTAATTGATGAACCCTCAAGGCTGAAGCTATAGTTAGGTGTGCCATTTTCAATATCGAAAGCGAAAAACACGCACGGCCCGAACTGATAGCTCTTATCCTGCCTGGTAATATTCATAGAGCCGGCGGTCATCAATGCCAGACACTCAAACCGACTGTTTTTACTGTCGGTTATACTCGCCCCTGCCTTAAACTGACTCCGTTCAGCTTCTGATATCTCCCGACCAAAGTCGAGACCAATAACTAGATTTCCAGGGAGAAAAAAGGAACCGGGGTCATCATCAGCATAGATTACCTCCCAGGGACGGCTGGCAGCTTGGGTAGTTGTTTGAGTCGTCCCGGTTTTTGTGGTTGGGGTGGTAGTTTGAGTGGTACCACAAGCCTGAAAAACCAATACAGCGGTAAGTACAAGAATCAGAAGCAGATTTCTATATCTCATAAACCAACCTCCTCAGGTTATTTCATGACAGTTTCTTATATCACTAGTAAAAAATAAACAAAAAAGGCACTGGCTAAAAACTAATTAGTAACTCCAGTGCCCATTCTCCATCGCCCTAACTTACATACCGATATGCTATTTAAAGCAATATTAATTTTGATTAAAAATACTACCACCGCATTCGGTTGTCAATACCTTACACTATATTTATTTTACTCCCTGTTTTAATAGCCAGTATTCCAGGCTATCAGCCAGTGCCAGCCAGCTGGCTTCAATGATATTAGCCGAACTGCCCACTGTCCGCCACTGCTCAACACCATCGCTGGACTCAATAAGCACCCGAACTTGAGATTCAGTGCCGGTACTTTCCTCAAGGATGCGAACTTTGTAGTCAACCAGCCTAACAGCCGACAGGCTGGGATAGAAACGAAGTAGTGCCTTACGCAACGCCTTATCCAGTGCATTAACCGGCCCGTTGCCCTCTGCCGCGGTATGCATTACCTCACCGCCTACCCTGACCTTGACCACAGCTTCAGACAGCATCTCTTCAGCGCTTTTCATCGCTGGTGGTCGCCGCCTTTTTTCAACTACTACCATAAGGTCAACCAGCTCAAAAGGTGGCTGATAATCAGGTTTGGCGCGGTGCACCAGTAAATCAAAGGAAGCTTCAGCATTCTCATATTGAAAGCCACGGCTTTCCAGCAGTTTTACCTTTTCCAGTAGTTCTTTTGCCTCTCTGCCCTTTGGGGGCAAGTCAACACCCAGCTCCCGGGCACGATGAACAATGTTTGCCCTGCCTGATAGCTCAGATACCAACATCCTTGGCTTATTACCCACCATATTCGGGTCTATATGCTGATAGCTACCCGCCCATTTGCTCAAACCGGAAACATGAAGGCCCGCCTTATGGCTGAAGGCACTGGAACCGACATAGGGCAGAAAGGCATCGGGGACAAGGTTAGCCACCTCACTGACATAGTGTGCCACCTCAGTCAACTTAGCCAGTTGCTCATCAGTAACACAACTAATACCCAACTTAAGCTTGAGTGCCGGGATTATAGAGCACAGGTTGGCATTGCCACAACGCTCGCCATAGCCATTTATGGTGCCCTGAACCTGACTGGCGCCGGCATTTACCGCCGCCAGCGTATTGGCTACCGCCAGCTCGCTATCGTTGTGAGCATGGATACCGAGTGGCACTTTTGTTATTTTCCTGGCATCGTTAACAGCAGCCGCTACCTCAACAGGTAGAGCACCGCCATTGGTATCACACAGCACCAGACAGTCAGCACCGGCTTTTTCAGCCGCCTTTAAAACCCGCAGGGTATATTCCGGGTTTGATTTAAAGCCGTCAAAGAAGTGTTCAGCATCAAAGAATACGGTGAGCCCTTTTGCCTTTAGATAGCTGATAGAATCAAATACCATATCCAGATTTTCCTCCAGGGTGGTCTCCAGCACCTGCTTTACCTGTAAATCCGAGCTCTTACCAACAATAGTAATTACCCCTACCACGGTACTGGCTAGAACCTGCAGGTTTATGTCTGCTTCGGCTTTAGTCTTCGGATGACGCGTACTGCCAAAGGCAACCAGCTTGGCGTTGTTTAGACTTAAATTCCTGGCTTTATTGAAGAACTCATCATCCTTGGGACTAGAACCAGGCCAGCCACCCTCTATAAAGTGGATTCCAATCTCGTCCAGACGGCGGGTGATATTAAGCTTATCAACCACCGAGAAGGAAATACCCTCTCGCTGTGCCCCATCCCGGAGTGTGGTGTCATAAAGCTGAACTGATAACAATTCTTATACTCCTGCCCTTTCGGCGATTAAATCGCCCATCTTCTTGGTGCCCACCCTTTTTTTACCCTCTCCCATTATATCATAGGTGCGATAGCCTTCCTCCAGCGCCCTTTCAATAGCCTTCTCAACCGCTTTGGCTTCTTGCGCTAGTCCTAATGAATAGCTTAACATCATCGCCATACTGGCAATAGTGGCAATGGGATTAACCATATCCAGCCCAGCACGCCTTGGGGCACTACCATGACTCGGTTCATACATACCTAGGGTACGACTGCCTTCTTTGGGCACCCCGGCCAGGCTGGCTGAAGCTAGCATACCCAGTGAACCCCCCAGCATTGACGCCTCATCGGTAAGTATATCACCGAAGGTATTCTCAGTAACCAGTACGTCCAGATACCGTGGATTCTGGATTATCCTCATGGCACAGGCGTCTACCAGCATATGTTCTAACTCAATATCGGGGTAGTCTTTTGATAACTCAATGGTTATCTGCCGCCATAATCGTGATGATTGCAGTACATTGGCTTTGTCTACCGATATTAGCTTCTTCTTTCGCGTGCGGGCTATCTCAAAGCCAACCCTGACGATGCGGCTAATCTCCTGCTCCGAGTAGCTCATTGAGTCAACCGCCCGGCGACCTCTGGTCGTCCGCCACTGCCTCTTGGGACGCCCGAAATAGAGCCCTCCGGTAAGCTCACGGACAAAGATAAAATCAACTCCTTTTAAAACCTCAAGTTTAAAATTGGTATTATCAATAAGCGCCGGGTAGACCTTCACCGGGCGCAGGTTGGCAAATAACCCCATCTCCTTCCTCAATGCCAGCAGGCCGTCCTCGGGATGGACTGGCGCTTGCGGGTCATCATATTTAGGATGACCAACAGCACCCAGCAGTACGGCATCACTGTGTTTACACACCTTTAGCGTATCTTTAGAAAGGGCTGTCCCCTCCCTTTCAATAGCCACACCCCCCACCAGCCCATAGGTATAGTTAAACCTGTGACCAAATTTTTTGCTTACTGCCTCCAAGACCTTCACCGTCTCAGCGACAATCTCAGGACCAATGCCATCCCCAGGTAAAACAGCCAGATTAAATTCCACTTAAGTTCTCCTAACTAGCTTTCTAACCTCACCCCCTGTTTTTAGAGAGGGGCTTCGTCCCCTCTCTTATTTTCACTCCCCCTTCCCTTACAAGGGAAGGGGGACAGGGGGATAGGTTGCTAAATATATTGTAACCTCTTTTTAGTATATTCAATAAGCCCGCCGGCAGATATTATCCCAGCCATAAATTCAGGGTATGGTTCGGCGGTAAACTCCCTGCCACTATTTAAATTCTTTATCTTACCACTCGCCAGGTCAACCTCAAGGATATCCCCATCCTCGGTGTTTTCCACCGCCTGAGCACACTCCAGCACCGGCAGACCGATGTTTATGGCATTGCGGAAAAATATTCGGGCAAAGCTCTTGGCAATGACACAGGAAATACCAGATGCCTTAATCGCCAGCGGGGCATGCTCCCTCGATGAGCCGCAGCCGAAGTTGGTGGTAGCCATAATTATATCCCCCGGCTTAACCCGCTTAACAAAATCAATGTCTATATCCTCCATAGCATGTTTTGCCAGCTCTGCCGGCTCGGACACATTCAGATACCTAGCAGGGATTATGGCATCGGTATTCACATTAGCACCGTATTTATGGACCTTGCCTTTTAACATATTAACCAACCCCTCACCCTTTATCCCTCTCCCCTTATCAAGGGGAGAGGAAAGATTTTTTAAATGGGCTTCACCCCTTTTAATTCCCTTACTGAACATCAGACCCATATTTATGAACTTTACCTTTGAGCATTAGCTAAATTCCTCTTAAAGCTCGTGTTCTGTTTCTATCTCCTCCATCTCATCCAAGATGTCCTTAACGTCCAACGACTTTCCTGATTTAATCTTTCTATTAAACCAAACCAAGATAGTGGCAGAAACAACGCTAAAGAAAAGTATAGAGCCGTATAATGGCATAGCCCAGGGTGGTGTCTGCACACTAAACACTGCGTAAGAGATAAGCGTAAAAAGTGCCGTTAAAGCTATGCCATAAAGTGTAGAATACCATAGCTGTAAACTTGGCACCGGACGAGACATCTGCTTAAGCCTGCGCTTAATTCTCTCCCAATCGGCACAGCGAATCTCCATATGCCTCTCGCTATATATAGGGGAAATACTTACTGATACCTTTCGTGTTACTAATCGTTCAGATGGGACTTGCTTAATCATAGCCCCTTCCCTCCCGCCTCTTCTGGCTCGTCAACTGCTGCCTGTATGGGAGTTTTCTCCGGCTCAATCTTGACTAAATCGGCAACAATAGCATTAAATAGGAGTGTATAGCCACAAACACCGCAGGTAACGGCAACTAGCGGATAAACTAACCCTGTCGCCACAAGACCTCCCCCATGAAATTCGCGTACTTCTACAGGTGTCTCACCGATACCCCAGCTATTACTGCCACAAATAGGGCATCGCTTCGCCCCCTTCCACTTCTGGTTTAACCACTCCTTAAATCTTTTAATATCAAGCTTTTCATCCATCCAAGGTCACCTCCTGACGACCAGATTGGGCTTCAATTAAATACCTTAACACAAATATATCAGCGCCGCATTTATGGACTTTGCCTTTGAGCATAAATAATCCCCCTATTAAAGGTCTATTGGTGACGCAATGTTTGCTTCTTAGGCTTCTATATATTCGGTAAATGATGAAGGTTCAGGAACAGGCAATCCGTCCTCCCTAAGCCCTTCAAGGTGGAAGCTGATAGCCTCTTTGATATTCTTCTCCGCTTCATTGCGGGTTTTTCCGGTGGCAATACACCCCGGTATATCGGGAGAGTAGGCAGAGTAATTGCTGTTCGCCTTCTCAAATATGACGAGATATTTCTGCATATCTTCACCCCTTCAGCTTTGCCTGCTTCAAAATACTATTTAATGTCCATGGGCTAGGTCATGATTTAGATTACCAGCGATAGTAACCCGCCCCAGCTTTGTCGGATGCTTATATTGGCGGTGGCTGCCATGAGTGGCAACAAGATACCAGCCGTCTTCCTCAATCATCCTGATTATATCACGAACCTTCATTAAGGTTGTTTACCAACCCCTCACCCTTTATCCCTCTCCCCTTGATAAGGGGAGAGGGAAGAGATTTCTTAAAGAGGTGAAACCCCTTTTAATCCCTTAGCACCGTATTTATGGACTTTACCTTTTAACATTTAACTTTAGCACCTACTCAATAAAAATTCCTTTGTTAATAATTCACCAAGTATTTCTTTCTCAGCAGGTAAATAAATACCTACATCTATTTCAAAATCCTTCAAATATTTACACATTAAAGGTCCTACATCTTGCCAGTTTAATCTTCCAAGACCGCAACCTAATGCAGGTATAGCCAGTGATTTAATGCCTTCTGTTTTATAATTATTTGTAAGCCATTGCAATCCTTCTTCTATACCTTTTATATCAGCACGCTCTCTCCAATGCTTCTTTGTTGGAAATAGTAAAAACCACTTTCCTGCTTCACCGTTTTTTAGCGTTTTGGGGTCATCTGATAGTTCATCATCCAAAGAAGACTCACGCTTATAAATTTGAGGTCTACCCATTTTCAATTTACGGTCACGACATAAATCCTGATAATACACATAAACATCTGAAAATTGATATTTTGCCCTCGAAGCTAATCCCTTGCCCATGATACCAACAGTATTAACACTGATTGTTATAGTTTGTAATTTAGAGAAGAACATATCTCCTTTTGCAAGATACAATCTATTTTTAATATGAGAAGCCCATATATATCTGAAAAACATATCTGATTGAATCACGATAGGTATTTCAATATACGGAAATGATTTTATTAACTCATCTTTTGCTTTTTCCGTTGGTACATAGATTGTATGTATTAAATCTGGTTCTACTTTATTCGGTATGAGGCATTCTGCCATTATTTTTCTTTTTGATCCATCTTGTTCCTTCCAGAACTCAATATTGGTATCTTTAACTATGCTTCTTAGCCGCTTTCTACCTTCACCCGAAGACAGTATCTCAGACTGTGAATGCGCAGCATTGCCTGTAGTTATAAATATATCTAGTTTATCAATTATTTCAGGACCAACTGCAACAATAGCAATACTATTTATGTCTTTTTCATGCGTCACTCTATAAAGCATTGGGTTTCTTGCTTGAAAATAGAGATTAGCGAAGTGCCATAGAGAGTTTCCATCAGGAGCTATTATATCCTTTCTATTACTCACTATGTCTTTATCATAAATCGGAGTGTATTCAATATTATCTTTTATTATTTTTTCGTGAGATAGAATCCCATTTCTAAGTATAGATGGTATATTTTCTATATGTGTGATATAAAATAACGATTTTATTTGTGTGTATTTCATACTCATATCCTCTTTTTTACTTAATCATCATATTAATATCCTCTTCTCGTAACCCTTCACTTTTCGTGGTTTGTTATTCTTGTCAAGTTCAATAGTATGTCCTTCTTCTTTTAAGTGCTTCGCCTGTGCTTCAACACCACCGTGGTATTTGGGGTTCAGTTCCCCGCCAACTTTTAATGTCCGCCAGTAGGGGGTAATATCCTTTTCCCCTTCGGCGGCTTCTTCTTCGGCTGCACGAGCCGCTATACCGGCAAAGATGCCGGTGGTTATCGGTCAGCCGATACTGGCGTTGTGTTTCTCTGCCAGTTTAGCACGAATCTGATTTATAGTGATGAGTTTGCCCCTGGGCACCTGTCTCATAATTTCATCCACTTCCATCGGTGCCGGGATAACGACCGTGCCTGTGCCCCACCGCTGGCTCATCTTATCGGTGATTTCCACAACCCTGGGCAGGTCCTTGCTATCAGCCAGCTTTTCCCGCCACGACTTCTTTAGTTTCATCCTAGCCCCTCCTGTAAACAGCCTCATAATTCTGGCAGATTAACCTTTTCGCCATTTTAGAGTAGATAGTAGTAAAACCATTTTGCTTGATAAACGAGTTTAAGTCTTCAAGGCCAATAGTTACCAGACCAAAGCTTATTCTTGATGACCTGTCCATTCTGGTTACCCAACTAGGGTAAATAAGGTCAGCATAAACAAAATATCCTCCGCTCTTTAATACCCTTTCTATCTCCCTCAAGGCATCTAACCAGTTATATATATGGTGCAGGACACCAAACGATAATACAATATCAAAGCTATTGTCTTCAAAGGACAATTTTGTGGCATCCGCTTCAAGAAAACGGAGATTTGGTATTTCTCCAATATCCTCACTGGCAAGCCCAATCTGTTCCGTGTCTACATCTATGCCGACTATATTACTCCCATAATTTTTAGCAAGATATCTAGACACTACTCCATTACCACAGCCCACCTCAAGAAAATCCTGTTTCCCGTTAAGTTCTACAAAGCCGAGCAATTTCCGGGTTAAATTTATCGCCCCTTTTTTACTTTGCATATTGTTCAGGAGTTTTTCTAGCTTCAGCATCTTCATTTCTTCTCTACCGATTATATTTCTTCAGGGCTGGCAATTCTACCCGTCACTGCGCTTGCCGCCGCTACTGCCGGATTTGATAGATATACCTCTGATTTAGGGCTACCCATTCGGCCGACAAAGTTACGGTTGGTGGTGGAGATACAGCGCTCGCCATCCGCCAGAACCCCCATATGACCACCCAGACAGGGACCACAGGTGGGGGTGCTGACCACAGCACCAGCTTTTATGAATATCTCTATTAGCCCCTCTCTTAAGGCGTCAAGGTATACCTGCTGAGAGCCAGGGATGATTATGCATCGTACCCCTGTGCACACTTCCCTGCCCTCAAACACCTTGGCTGCAATTTGTAAGTCTTCCAGACGACCATTGGTACAGCTACCAATCACTGCCTGGTCAATCTCTACCTCACCCACCTGGCTAATCGCTCTGGTGTTTGCCGGCGAATGGGGTAGGGCAACCTGCGGCTCTAAACCCGAGACATCATACTCTATAACCTTTGCGTATTTAGCATCTTTATCCGGCTCATAGACAGTATAAGCTCGCTTAGCCCGTGACTTTATGTAATCTAATGTCTTGCCATCCACCCGGGAAATGCCCGCCTTGGCACCAGCTTCAATAGCCATATTAGCCATAGTGAATCGCCCATCCATAGACAGGGCATCTACAACTTCACCACCAAACTCCATTGCCGAATACAGGGCACCGTCAACGCCAATATCGCCTATGGTAAATAGAATCAGGTCTTTACCACCCACCCATTTACCCAGACTGCCGTGGTAAACGAAAAGTATTGTTGGCGGTACCTTCACCCAGATATCACCGGTTGCCATGGCGGCGGCGATATCGGTTGAGCCCATACCGGTAGCAAAGGCGCCCAGTGCCCCATAGGTACAGGTGTGCGAATCGGCACCGACAACCACCTCCCCAGGCAATACCAGGCCTTTCTCGGGCAGCAGGACATGCTCAATACCCATCTCACCCACCTTGAAGTATTTTGCTCCCTGCCGGTAACAGAACTCACGGGTCATTCTCACCTGCTCGGCGGCGGCGATGTCCTTATTTGGGGTAAAATGGTCTGGAACCATGACCACCCTTTCAGGGTCAAAGACTCTACCCACCCCGATTCGCTCAAACTCCCTTATGGCAATTGGGGCAGTAATATCGTTAGCCAGCACCAGGTCAACCCTGACATTAATAAACTCCCCAGGGTTAACGCTCTTCTTATTACTGTGTGCAGCTAATATTTTCTCAACTAAGGTCAATAAGGTCTCCTATATTCAGAAATATTTAAGAGGTTAGCTTAAAAACCAGAACTAGGCAATACGGTGAGGCAGAAGCAAAACCGCCAGTATCAAAAAGGTGGTAGCGGTAGCAATAATATACATACCGGCTCCAGCCGCCAGCCCTATACCGGCTGTCATCCAAAGCCCCCCATATAGCAATCCAGCCAAACCTATTTCCTAGATACCAAAAGCCTGTTGAGGGCATTCATATAGGCTTTGGCACTGGCGACGATAATATCGGTATCGGCACCACGACCGGTATAGGTCATCCCTTCACTTTCTATCCTTATCAGTACCTCACCGATAGCATCAATGCCCTCGGTAACAGACTTTACCGTAAACTCAGTCAGGATATTGGGCACACCCACCAACCGGTTGATGGCTTTATATACCGCATCCACGGGGCCGGTGCCCAGGGCGGCATCAGCCAGAATCTGACCATCCGGGCCAATAAGCTTAACAGCAGCGGTAGGGATACCCCTATCGCCGCAGGTTACCTGGATGCGGTCAAGGTGATAGGCTTCAGCTACAGTGCGTAGCTCTTCAGCCACCAGGGATTCAATATCCCGGTCGGCAACTTCCTTCTTCTTATCCGCCAACTCCTTGAAAGCCAAAAAGGCACGGTTAAAATCATCCTCGCTCAAGCTGTAGCCTAACTCCGCCAGACGTTCCCTGAAGGCATGCCGCCCGCTGAGCTTACCCAGCACCAGACTTGAAGCTGGGATGCCCACTGTTCTGGGGTCCATTATTTCATAGGTAATGGGCATCTTTATTACGCCATCCTGATGAATCCCTGACTGGTGACTAAAGGCGTTACCACCAACAATTGCCTTGTTCGGCTGAACCATAAAACCGGTAAGTTCGCTCACCAGCCGGCTTGTCTTGTAAATCTGCTTGGTATTGACATTGGTGGTCAGGTTAAAAAGGTCGCTGCGGGTCTTAATAGCCATCACTATTTCTTCCAGTGAGGCGTTGCCCGCTCTTTCGCCAATACCGTTAATGGTGCACTCCACCTGCCTGGCACCCTGCCTCACTGCCTCCAGGCTGTTAGCCACCGCCAGACCCAGGTCATCGTGGCAATGAACACTAACTGTAGTTTTCCCGATGTTGGCTACGCTCTTAAAAATGCCTTCTATTAACTTGCCAAACTCGTCTGGTATGGCATAACCAACGGTATCCGGGATGTTTACCGTCGTTGCCCCGGCGTCAATAACCGCTTCCAGAACCTGATGGATAAACTCCGGGTTAGCCCGGCTGGCATCCATAGGCGAAAACTCTATATCATTGGTATATTTTTTAGCCCGAGCCACCATATTGCGGGACATCTCCAGTATCTGCTCCCGGCTTTTCTTTAGCTGATGTAGCATGTGGATATCCGAGGCAGATAGGAAGACGTGTATTCTTGGGTGTGCCGCTTTCTTAACTGCCTGCCAAGCTCTATCTATATCGTCGGGATGGGCACGAGCCAGGGCGCATATTATCGGGGTGCGAACTTCCTTAGCGATAAGCTTCACCGCCTCAAAGTCCCCCGGTGAGCTTACCGGAAAGCCAGCTTCAATGACATCCACACCAAGCTTCTCCAGCTGCCTGGCAATATCCAGCTTCTCCTGGATATTGAGCATCCCCCCGGCCGCCTGCTCCCCATCCCGCAGTGTGGTATCAAATATAATTACCTTATCCATAGCATCCTCCCTGAGAGAAATAATTCACTACCCATCTCTACCCCTCCCCTTTAATGGAGAGGGGCTGGTAAGGATGAGATTATTTCCCCACAAAAAGGAGTTTTTATTATGATATATCTTCATACGTTCAGACATTTTATAATCCAACAGGTTATTTTTCTAATATGAACCCAACCCCCTAACCCCCTTCCCTCACAAGGGAAGGGGGAATTTTGTAAGAAGGACCCCGTTCCTCTTTCTTCTCTTCCCCCTCTCCTTAGAAAGGAGAGGGGGACTAAGGGGGTGAGGTTACTTCTTCCCCTTAAGCCAGGGCATCATCTGCCTGAGTTCAGCACCGACCTCCTCAATTAGCTCCTCTGATTCCATTCTTTTCAGGGCATTAAATACCGGGCGGCCTGCCTGGTTTTCCAGTATCCATTCTTTGGCAAAGCTGCCATCCTGAATCTCGGCCAGTATTTCAACCATCTCATCCCTGACCATATCATCAATAACCCTCGGTCCCCGGGTGTAATCGCCATACTCAGCGGTATCACTCACCGAATAGCGCATATAACCTAAACCACCTTGATACATCAGGTCAACAATCAGCTTAAGCTCGTGGAAGCACTCAAAGTAGGCTATCTCCGGCTGATAACCGGCATCAACCAGGGTATCAAAACCAGCCTTCACCAGAGAGGTAACACCACCACATAACACCGACTGCTCCCCGAAGAGGTCAGTTTCGGTTTCCTCGGCAAAGGTTGTCTCCAAAACTCCTGCCCGACTACAGCCAATACCCTTGGCATAAGCTAAGGCTATATCTTGGGCTTTGCCTGAGGCATCCTGCTGGACTGCCACCAGAGCCGGGGGGCCAATGCCCTCAGTATATAGCTGTCTCAGCATATGCCCCGGGCACTTGGGGGCAATCATGGTGATATCAATATCAGCCGGCGGCATGATTTGCCCATAATGGATGTTAAAACCATGGGCAAACATCAGCATCTTACCAGCAGAAAGCTCATCTTCAATAGCCCGATGATATATATCAGCCTGTAAGGTATCCGGTGCCAGCATCACGATTATATCAGCCCTCCTTGCCACAACATCAGCAGTTGATACCTCAAAGCCATCTTCCTTAGCCTTGCCCCAGCCCGGGCTACCATCAACCTCAGCCACGATAACCTTCAGTCCGCTATCCCTGAGGTTCTGCGCCTGGGCATGCCCCTGACTACCGTAGCCGATAATACCGATTACCTTGCCCTCAAGCAGTGCCAGGTCGCAGTCATTATCGTAATATATCGTTGCCATATTTCACCTTCCCTTTAGTCTTATTTTTAATCAAGCCCTTTTCTCACTTTTGGCTTGATTTTTACCATGTTCTGCCTTTACCACTGACGAGCCCAAACTGCCTCTGGTCATAGCTATGGAACCCGTCCGGGCTATTTCCCTGATGCCGAAGCCACGGAGTAATTTATACAAAGAATCCACCTTATTCTCATCTCCGGTAACCTCAACCGTCACCGAATCAGTGGCAACATCCACTATATTAGCCCGGAATATGTCAACAATCTGCATTATTTCACTGCGGCTAGCCAAAGTCGTCTTTACTTTAATAAGAGCCAGTTCACGGGTAATTGTGTTTTCCCCGGTAACATCAGATACCTTAACGACATCTATAACCTTATCCAGCTGCTTCCTAACCTGCTCTACCTGCGTGGTTGAGCCATCAACCACTATGGTCACCCTTGACAGATTGGGCAACTCACTATGCCCTACGGCAATACTCTCAATATTAAAACCACGCCGGCGGAACAGGCTGGCTATTCTGTTTAGCACCCCGGGCTTATCATTAACCAGGGCAACTAGAGCGTGCTTAGTCGTTTCCATTTCGTCACCCCTTTCTTTGGTTCTTCTATTACCTCGGCTAGTGATGCCCCTGGTGGTACCATGGGATAAACATTTTCTTCTGGCTCCACCATAAAGTTGAGCAGGAAAGGTCCCGGCTCAGCCATCGCCTTCTCTATAGCCGGCACCACCTCGTCTTTATGTTTTACTGTTAATCCCGGGATGCAATATGCTTCAGCAATCTTGACAAAGTCGGGGCAATTTAACGGTGTTGCCGTATATCTTTTTTCATAGAACAACTCCTGCCACTGCCGCACCATACCCAGAAAGCCGTTATTAATAATGGCTATCTTTACCGCCACCCTTTCTTTGGCTATAGTAGCCAGCTCCTGTATCGTCATCTGAAAACCACCGTCTCCGGCAATGCACCAGACGGTATCATCGGGACAGCCTATCTTGGCTCCCATAGCCGCCGGCAGTTCAAAACCCATAGTCCCCAGACCTCCCGAGGTTATCAGGCTATTGGGCTTATCATACCAGTAGTGTTGTGCCGCCCACATCTGGTTCTGACCGACTCCGGTAACTATAATAGCATCACCCTTTGTTATTTCATATATCTGGCGAACGACAAACTGGGGCAGAATCTCTTCGCTATCCCTAATAATAATTGAAGGGTGTTCCTTGCGCCAGCTATCAAGCTGACCAAGCCATTCAATATGCCCAACTTGTGTAATAAGCCTATTTAATGCCTTTAAAACGACCTTGGCATCGCCAACTATAGGTACATCAACTCGTACATTCTTACCGATTTCCGCCGGGTCTATATCAATATGTATAATGTGGGCATTTGGGGCAAAGCCGCTTACTCTTCCTGTAGCCCGGTCATCAAACCTCATCCCAATGGCGATAACAAGGTCAGCGGCATCAACCGCCAGATTGGCATAAGCCATGCCATGCATCCCCAGCCAGCCATATGACAGGGCGTGAGACTCAGGGAAACAGCTGACGCCCAGCAGTGTGGTAATCACTGGTATCTGTGCCGTCTCCGCCAGGTACCTCAGTTCATCATAGGCACCAGATATAATTACCCCCCGGCCAGCGATTATAACCGGCTGCTTTGCTTCATTTATTAGCTTGGCTGCTTTTTTAACCTGCGCCGGATGTCCCTGTAGTGTTGGCTTATAGCCCGGCAGTTCTATCCTGTCGGGATAATTAAACTCTGCCTGGTTTATCTGAATATCTTTAGGCAGGTCAATCAGCACCGGGCCTGGCCTGCCGCTTCTGGCCAGATAAAAAGCCTCCTTAATTGTACTAGCTAATAAACTGGTATCAAGAACAAGATAGTTATGCTTGGTAATAGGTAGGGTAATACCGGTAATGTCTATCTCCTGGAAGGCATCCTTGCCAATAAAAGGCCTAGCCACCTGACCCGTTATAGCCACCAAAGGAACAGAATCAAGATAGGCATCGGCAATGCCGGTTACCAGATTTGTCGCCCCGGGACCGGAGGTAGCCATGCATACCCCTACCTTACCGGTGGCTCGGGCATAGCCCTCAGCGGCATGGGCAGCACCCTGCTCATGGCGCACTAGAATATGACGCAGTTGGGGATATTGAGGCAGGGTATCATAAAGTGGCAAAATAGCCCCTCCCAGGATACCAAAAATAACCTCTACCCCTTCTTTGACCAGGCTCTCACATATAATCTGGGCACCTGTCATCTTCATATAAATTTACCCCCATTATCTAAATACTGCCCCGGTACTGGCTGAAGAAACCCTATCAGCATAGTACCTGAGATAGCCTGTTTTTATTTTAGGCTTAAACTCACCAAGGCGAGCCAGGCGCTCAGCTATTTCCTTATCAGAAAGCTCAACCTCAAGCCTGTGAGCTGGAATATCAATCTTAATTATATCCCCATCCCTTACCACAGCGATAGGTCCTTTGCTGACTGCCTCCGGAGAGACATGCCCGATGGCGGCACCACGGGTCGCCCCAGAGAAGCGACCATCGGTGATAAGAGCAACTTCTTTATCCATACCCATGCCACTCAACAGAGATGTAGGAGTAAGCATCTCCCTCATCCCAGGACCCCCTTTGGGCCCTTCATAACGAATAACCAGCACCTCCCCCGCTTTTATCTTACCTGCCATAATAGCTTTAGTCGCCTCATCCTCACCATCAAATACTTTAGCCGGTCCACGGTGAACCATCATCTCGGGTGCCACCGCTGACCTCTTTACCACAGCCCCCTCTGGTGCCAGATTGCCAAAGAGTATGGCAATCCCCCCTTTAGGTGAATAAGCATTAGAGACAGGTCGGATAACCTCACTATCTGCTACCCGGCTATCAGCGATAATCTCAGCCACCGATTTCCCCGATACCGTTCTCGCTTCAATATCAAGGTACCACTCAAGCTCTTTCATCACCGCCGGTATGCCGCCAGCCCTGTCCAAATCCTCAATGTGATAGTCACCGGTCGGCCTAAGCTGACACAGGCAGGGTGTTTTTTCGCTTATATCGTTTATCATTGACAATGAAAAGTTAATCCCGGCTTCATTAGCCAGAGCCATCAGGTGCAGAACTGAATTGGTGCTGCCGCCCAGCGCCATATCAACGGCAAAGGCATTACCAATAGAAGCCCTATTTATAATATCCCTCGGCTTAATATTTTTAGCCAGTATTGTCATAACCTGCTGCCCGGCTCTATCAGCCAGCCGATATCGCCTATCATCAACCGCCGGGATAGTGCCATTACCCGGCAACGCCATCCCCATGGCTTCAGTCAAACAGTTCATAGTATTGGCGGTAAACATACCGGCACAGCTACCACAGCCGGGACAGGCAACCGCTTCCAAACACTCTAATTCTTCCTCTGTCATTTGACCCTTGAGTACTTTACCCACAGCTTCAAAGACAGAGTTAAGGTCAACTTTTAGATTTCCCTTTTTACTATCCAGTTTCCCGGCCAACATCGGACCACCACTAATAAAGATGGCTGGTAGATTAAGCCTGACCGCCGCCATAAGCATTCCAGGGACTATTTTGTCACAGTTGGGGATAAAAACTAAAGCGTCAAAGGCATGAGCCTGTGCCATTATCTCCACCGAGTCAGCTATAAGCTCACGGCTGGGCAGGCTGTACTTCATACCCGGATGGTTCATAGCAATACCATCGCAGACGGCAATAGTATTAAACTCAAAGGGTACCCCACCACCTCGTCTTACTCCTTCTTTAACCTTCTGGGCAATCTCTCTCAGGTGAATATGCCCGGGAACCACCTCAGTAAAGCTATTAACAATGCCGATAAAGGGCTTACCCATTTCGGCATCGGTTACCCCCAGAGCATGCAGTAGCGAGCGGTGTGGTGCCCTCTCTATGCCCTTCTTTATCACCTTGCTCTTCATAACTTCTCCATTATAACAAAAAAACCGCCCCTTTGGAACGGAATCAGTAATTAGAAAGCCCACCCCTTCTGGGCTATCTAAAAATACCACAGCATCTATTTTATTGTCAAGCTAATCTCTATATTGAACGCTATGCTATTTTAACCCTCCATAGCCTTTATCTTATCAAGACGGCGCTGGTGTCTTCCACCCTCAAATTTTTCAGTCAGAAAAATTTTAATTATCTCAGCAATTTGCCCTCCCCCCACCTCGCCCCCAAGGCAAAGGATATTGGCATCATTATGCCGGCGGGCTCTAGTAGCACATAAGCTGTCATGGCACAGGGCAGCCCTTATACCCGGCACCTTATTGGCCGCAATACACATACCAATGCCGGTTGAACAGATTAAAATACCCCTCTCAAAGTCACCCCTGGCTACCGCCCTGGCTACCTCTTTAGCGATATCAGGGTAGTCTACCGGTTCGTCGGTATAGCTGCCAAAGTCCTGGTAGCTATATCCCAAATCGGCCAGTACTTTAATAATCGTCTGCTTAAGCTTAAACCCTCTATGGTCATTGCCAATAGCTATACGCATTTCCAGATACTCCCTATTTCAGATAATTCGACACACTTTTCCAAGTTCTGTTCTGGATATGGCACCCTCCCGTAAAATCCTGGGGTCATCTCCGGTGACATCAATTATAGTAGACTCTATACCCCCCTTGCATCTGCCGCCATCAATAATCAGTTCTATCTTATCACCAAACTGAGAATAGACTTCATCAGCGGTCTGGGCGCTTGGTCTGCCGCTTATATTGGCACTGGTGCCGATAATGGGCACCCCCAGACCCTTGATAAGGGCAATGGGTATCGGGTGGGCTGGAATGCGTATGGCTACTGTATCACCACCCCCGGTGACCATATCGGGGACTGATTTAGCCCTGGGTAATACTATTGTCAGCCCACCGGGCAGGAACCTACGCACTAAGAGCCAGGCAACCGGTGGCACTGTTTCAGCGACTTCGTTTATCTGGGACTCGTCAGCTAAAAGCAAGGGCAGCCCCATTTTATATGGTCTCTGCTTCAATTCATATATTCTCTCTACGGCCGAAGGGTTATTAAAACAAGCTCCCAGCCCGTAGACGGTGTCGGTAGGAAAGGCAACCATTCCACCATTTCTAAGGATGTATATGCCTTTCTCAACTTGCTCCTGTATTACTGGGGGCAGTTTGAAAGACATTGTCTCTGGCCTCCAGAATTTACTTGACGATAGTATAGCATAATGATAACCTGTACTCTATAAAAATGGCTACCGCAAAGTCAGAACAACCCTCTTCTGATAAGGGCTATCGGGTAACTACCAGTGGTGATATTGAGGTCTCCACTTATCTTGAGATTGCCAAAGAGATAGGTGGCGAGCAGTCGGTTAGTGCCGGGGAGGCAGTATCTGGCGCCGAGCGAGAGGCTATTGTTGTCATTGATTTCGGCTCGCAATACAGCCTGCTTATCGCCCGGCGAATCCGTGAGTTACAGGTTTATTGCGAATTGGTAGCACACGATACAACCTGGGAAAAGATAGCCCACCTAAACCCAAAGGGGTTTATCCTTTCCGGAGGACCAGCCAGTGTTTATGAGCCCGGGGCTCCGTTAGCACCAGCCTATGTCTATGAAAGCCATCTGCCGGTAATGGGCATCTGTTATGGAATGCAGGTGCTTACCAAGCAACTGGGTGGACGCGTTGAACCGGGAACAAAGTATGAGTACGGACATGCCATCCTTCACCTGAGCGACCAAGACATGCCACTATTTGCCGAACTACCCGCTTCTTCACCGGTATGGATGAGCCATGCCGATAAAATTGAGGAAATGCCACCCGGTTTTAGGGTTTTAGCCTATACCGAAAACTCACCCGTTGCCGTTATGGGCAACGATAGAGGCATCTTCGGTCTCCAGTTTCACCCCGAGGTAGTCCATACCCCCTACGGCAAGACTATCTTGAAGAACTTTGCCTATCATATATGCGGCTGCCAGGGTAGCTGGACTATAGGCAACTTTATCAACGACAGCCTGGCTAAAATAAAGGAGCAGGTAGGGGAAGGCAAGGTCATTAATGCCCTATCGGGTGGTGTTGATTCATCGGTAGTAGCCACCCTTATCCACCGGGCTATCGGCGACCAGCTTACCTGTATCTTTGTCAATAACGGATTACTGCGCCGCCAGGAAGCAGAAAGAACCCTCAGTGTCTTTCAGAAAAACCTGGGCATGAACATCATCTATGTTGATGCCAGTACCCGTTTCCTGCAACGCTTAAAGGGAGTCATAGACCCGGAGACAAAACGCAAGGTTATTGGCGAGGAGTTTATCCGGGTGTTTGAAGAAGAAGCCGGCAAACTGGGCAAGGTTGATTTCCTTGCCCAGGGGACTCTCTACCCCGATGTCATTGAGAGCACATCTTCAGTAAGCACCGTTTCTGCCAAGATAAAAACCCACCATAATGTTGGTGGGCTACCGTCAAAGATGACCTTTAAACTCCTTGAGCCACTGCGCTACCTGTTCAAGGACGAGGTGCGCCAGGTGGGAACGAAGTTGGGTCTGCCTGAGGAAATGGTGTGGCGCCAGCCCTTTCCGGGGCCGGGTCTGGCTATCCGCATCATCGGTGAGGTAACCGAAGAAAAGCTGGAGATATTACGGGCGGCTGACTGGATTGTAATGAACGAGATAAAGAATGCAAGGCTATACCGTGAGCTATGGCAGAGCTTTGCTATACTCACCGATGTCAAGAGCGTGGGCGTTATGGGAGACTACCGCACCTACGGCTACCTCATCGCCGTCCGTGCCGTCACCAGCAACGACGCCATGACCGCTGACTGGGCACGCCTCCCCTACGACCTCCTCGCCCGCATCTCAAACCGCATTGTCAACGAAGTTCCCAAGGTAAACCGCGTCGTCTACGACATAACCTCCAAACCCCCATCAACGATAGAGTGGGAATAGGCAAAACTGACAATCAACAAGGAGGCAACAACAGTGAAGATTACAAGCCAACACAAGGGGAAACTAGCTGAATTTTCGGTTTTTAGTAAGCTACTTGGAGACGGGGCTAACCTTTATCTCCCAGTAATAGACTTAGAGGGTGTTGACGCTATTGTGCGGAAGAAAGATGGAACGTGCGTGGATATACAAGTCAAATCGACGCAGGCTGGGTGGGCTTTTGCTGTCTGGTTCTCGGACGAGTATGGGGAAGAAAGATTAAAAACGTTCTTCATAGTCTGTGTAGACATGACAGAACAGCCACCCGAAACTTGGATTTTACCATCTAAAATCTTTAAGGAATATGCTACGGAAGTCAGGAGAGCAGAGGGCTACAGGCAGTACAGGCTTGATTTATGGCACTCAAGCAAAAAGCACGGGAATAGGCCACGGAAGGAAATACTACAAGAATATCGTGAGGCGTGGGAACTTTTAACAGGATAACATTTCCCAAGGGGTAGTTTGTTAGGGCTTTGCCCTAACGTAATTTAAGAGAGAGGTTTGGAGGGACGCAGTCCCTCCATTATAAATCTTCCCCCTCTCCTTGTAAGGAGAGGGGGATACAAGGGGTGAGGCTGTTTTGTTAACAATAAGAGTTTTGGGGAAACCACCCATCCCCCCATAGATTTCTTAACTATAATATCTCACCCTGCCCCCCCCCTCGTAAAGTGGGACGCAGGGGGAGATGGCGTTAACTATGAGGTTGTTAACTATATTGAAATCAAGACAAGACTGAGGGGGTAGAGGAAATGGTTAAAACGATAAAAAGGTATCTGGGACTCTTGATGGTGATAGGGGGTGTCTTGCTTATCACCTGGTGGTTTGTCTCAAGCTTTATGGCAGAAGAAGTGAACCTTCTCATGGGGGTCGCCAGTACAATTATAGGGCTGCCAATGACAGCGTTTGGCTGGCATATGTGGAGAAGCAATATAGAAGCCAAGAAAGGGGATAAGGGGTGGGTTTGTGGAGAGTGTGGTAATAAGGTTTATAAGAATGATAAATTCTGTTCTAAATGCGGGAGTGAATTTGATTAAGAATAGCATACTGGTAGTTTAAAGGGGGCAGAGTTTTTAACTTTAATATCCCACCCTACCCACCCTCGGGAGGGGTATAAAGCTAGTATTAAAAGTAAAGGGGAGTTTGAAGGGGCGAAGTCCCTCATTAAAATCCCTTCCCCTTCCCTTTAATAAAGGGAAGGGGAAAAAGGGGATAGGATTTACAAAAGGAGGTAAGCTCTGAAAATACTGGTTGTTGGCGGCGGGGCAAGGGAGCATACACTGGTCTGGAAGCTAGCCCAGAGCCCCAAGGTTAAGGAAATCTATGTGGCGCCGGGGAATGCCGGCACCGCCCAAATTGCCCAGAACCTGGACATCAACCCGACCGATATCCAATCACTCGTAAAATCAGCTTTATATAATAAAATAGACCTTACCGTCGTTGGTCCGGAAGCACCATTAGCCGAAGGTATTGTTGATGAGTTTCAAACTAAAGGCTTGCAGATTTTTGGTCCCACCAAATCAGCCGCCCAGATAGAAGCCAGCAAGTTATTCGCCAAGGAGCTTATGCAGAAATATAATATCCCCTGCGCCCGAAGCGCCAGCTTCTCCTCATATAGCGAAGCCATAAAATACCTAAAGCAACAAACCCCTCCCATTGTCGTCAAGGCTGATGGGCTGGCAGCCGGCAAGGGCGTTACCGTAGCCGATACTATAGAGCAAGCCCTGGCAGCTTTAGCCAATATGATGGAAGGCAGAATTCTTGGTTCCGCCGGGGACAGGGTGCTCATTGAAGAAAAGCTGGAGGGAAGGGAGATGAGCGCCTTCGCCTTCTCCGATGCCCTCACTTCAACCCCTATGGTACCTGCCTGTGACTACAAGCCGGTCTTTGATGGCGATAAGGGGCCCAACACCGGAGGTATGGGCAGCTACAGTCCACCCTACTTTTATACCCCAACACTAGCCAAAACAGTAACCGAGAGCATAATGGAACCGATAATAAAAGCCATGCATGACGAAGGTAGACCCTATAAAGGGGTTCTCTATGGCGGACTGATGATTACCAATAAGGGACCAAAGGTAATGGAATTTAACGCCCGATTTGGTGACCCGGAAACCCAGGTTGTCCTGCCCTTACTTAAGACAGACCTAATTGATATTATGCTTGGTGTCATAAATAACAATCTCAACCAGATAGACATAGAATGGAGCAATGATGCCTGCGTCGGCGTGGTGATGGCAGCCGGCGGCTACCCCGGTAGCTATAAAAAGGGATTACCTATTACCGGGTTAGATAGTCTTGATAAAGATATTCTGGTTTTTCACGCTGGCACCAAGCTGGGCTCAGAAAGAAGAGTGGTTACCAACGGCGGCAGGGTACTCACCGTGGTCGCCACCGCCCAAAATATAGCCCAGGCAAGGGAAAAAGTATATAATAACATCTCGCGGATTCATTTTGAGAATTGCCATTATCGCAAAGACATTGCCCTGTTGGATAAGAACCGTTAAAATAGCGAGGGTATAGATTATGCCTAAAGTCGCCGTAGTTATGGGCTCTAAATCAGACGCTGAAACCATCAAGCCAGCACTGGAGACGCTGGATAGGCTGGGTATTGATTATGAGGTGAAGGTTATATCAGCCCATCGTAATCCAGAAAGGGTGAGGCAGTATGGACTATCCGCCAGAGATAATGGTATTGAGGTTATTATTGCTGCCGCCGGTGGCGCCGCCCATCTACCCGGAGTTTTAGCCAGCTGGACTACCCTGCCGGTCATCGGGGTGCCAGTGTCCAACAATGAATTAAAGGGTGTTGATGCCCTTTATGCTATGGCGCAGATGCCGGCTGGGGTGCCGGTAGCCACTGTTGCCATAGGTACCGCCGGGGCTAAAAACGCCGCCTATCTGGCGGCTGAAATCCTGGGGCTGAAATATGATACTATAAGACAGGCTTATGAGAAATATCGGAAGGAACTTAACCGAGAGACGAGGGACAATAAATGATTGAGCGCTATAGCCAACCACAGATGAAAAGAATCTGGTCAGACGAGAACAAGTTTGCCAAATGGCTGGACGTAGAGATTGCCGTCTGTGAAGCCTGGGTTGAGCTGGGTAAGATTCCCAGAAAAGCGGTGCCCAAGATAAAAATGGCTCGCTTTGACCTCAAGCGCATGCAGGAGATTCTTGAAGAAACCCACCACGATATGACTGCCTTCCTCGGCTCAATCTCAGAGAGCCTAGGTGCCGAATCTCGCTTTATTCACCTCGGCCTGACCTCCTCTGATGTTATGGACACCGCTCTCAGTCTGCAACTGGTTGAGGCTTCCGAATTATTGAATCAAGACATTAAGGGGCTGATATCGGTATTAGCAGAAAAATCACTGAAACACAAATATACGATTATAATTGGCCGCACCCATGGTATTCACGCCGAGCCAACTTCTTTTGGCCTAAAGCTGGCTTTATGGATTGAGGAGATGCAAAGAAACCGTCAAAGGCTGGCTGAAGCCACCAAGGTAATTGCCGTAGGTAAAATTTCAGGAGCCGTCGGTACTTATGCTACAATACCCCCCGAGGTTGAGGAAAAAGCCTGTGCCAAACTGTCACTTACCCCAGCCTCAATATCAAACCAGGTCTTACAACGCGACCGCCACGCCCAGTTCGTTACCACCTTGGCTATCATCGCCAGTTCCCTTGAAAAATTCGCCACTGAAATCAGGGCATTGCAAAAAACAGAAATCCGTGAGGTAGAGGAGCCTTTCGAGCCAGGACAGACCGGCTCTTCAGCCATGCCACATAAGAGAAACCCGGAGCTTTGCGAGCGAATCTGTGGACTAGCCCGACTCATACGCGGCTATTCCCTGACCTCTATGGAAAATATTGCCATATGGCATGAACGCGATATCAGCCACTCATCCACCGAGCGCATTATCCTGCCCGACGCCTGCACCTTGCTGGACTACTGCCTTTCCCTTTTTACACTGGTGATAGCCGGGCTTCTGGTCTATCCAAAAAGGATGAAAAAGAACCTTGAACTAACCAAGGGGCTGGTCTTCTCACAACGGGTGATGCTTGCCCTTATTGATAAGGGGCTGAGCCGCCAACAAGCCTATCACCTTGTTCAGCGAAACGCCATGAAGGCATGGCAGAATAATAAGAACTACCTTAGCCTTCTTAAGGCTGATTCTGAAATTACCGCTGTACTACCACCCTCTGAGCTAGAACCACTCTTTGACTATAATTTCTATCTCCGCTATGTAGATGAGATTTTTAAGCGTCTCGGTTTAACTGAATCACAGTGGAAAAGGAAGCCTTTCATAGCCGAGTCAACACAACTAAGCCCGGGAGCACTATAGACTATAAAATATAACTAACACGATAATAATTAGCTGGAATTTAGGGAATAAAATATATTAAGTAATATCCAAATTTGTGTTAATATTTTAAGATTTAAAGCGCTAGCAGTCATCTAGCCAGAAAAAACGGCTAATAAATATCTTTATCATATTTATAATCATCTTGACACAGTTATATCCCCATAAATTATAATAATGATAGATAATAATGGTAGAAGTAATATCTCTTTAAGAGTTCATGGTTTAAGCAAGCTGAGGTCCTGGACTTTCAAGGTTTCAAAATTAAGTAAATATAATTCTCCTAAAAGCTTTAATTATTCTAAGCTATGGTCTGAATCCTAATAATCAGACTACATATAACGAACGGCCGGAAGATTTAAGCTATATAGCACATCTAAATCTAAATAGAACTAAACTATAATAGGAAAGGAAATGAGTACTAAAAAAGAAAAGAACGCTGGTGCTGTAAAAACCACAGGGGAAAAGGGTGCTGAAAAAAGCGAAGATACCAACACCACAAACACTGCACAGGATATTGGCACTGAGCCAGAAGTTCTGCTAAGTACAGAACTACCAATACCACTGTATAAGCGGGGTAAGGCACGAGATGTTTATGAGCTAGGCGATAAACTTCTCATCGTCACCACCGACCGGATATCTGCCTTTGATGTTGTCCTGCCCTGTGGCATACCCAACAAGGGAAAGGTGCTGAACCAGCTTTCTGCCTTCTGGTTTGAAAAGACAAAGCATATATTGCCCAATCACCTGCTACAGGTGGTTGATGATACTAGTTGTTTAGATTCCTACCTTCCTGATGAAAGTCGCTTTACCTACCCACCATACCTAAATGGTCGCTCCATGATTGTCAAGAAGGCTGAGCGTATCCCCATTGAGTGTGTGGTACGAGGCTTCCTGGCAGGCTCAGCCTGGGAAGAATACCGCAATTATGGCACTGTATCCGGTATGCCTGTAGTCAAAGGTTTGCTGGAGAGCCAGAATATACCCTGGCCAATATTCGCATCGACCACCAAGGCAGAAGAAGGACACGATATACCTATGTCTATGGAGGAGGTTGAGAAAATGGTAGGGGCACCACTGGCTCAAGAGATAAAGGGGGAAAGCTTAGCTATATATAACTTTGCCCAAAAATTCGCCAGAATCCCCGGTGACTTCTTTATCGCTGATACCAAGTTAGAATTCGGGCTGGACAACGGCAAGCTTATCCTTATTGATGAGCTGCTGACCCCGGACTCAAGCCGATTCTGGGATATAGGCATATATAGGGTTGGCCAGCCCCAGGACAGCTTTGATAAGCAACCGGTACGAGATTGGCTTACCCGCTCGGGTTGGAACAAAGAACCCCCGGCGCCAATGTTACCGCCAGATGTTATTGAAAGCACCTCAAAAAGATACCAGCAGGCTTATGAAAGGCTGACAGGGAAAAAACTGGGTTAAGCGATTCAGTTCTTAGCCCTCCAGCAACTCTTTAGTGCTGGGCAGTTCACCCGAAATCCGCTCATCAATTCTGGTGGCTTTATCCAAAGCCCTACCCAGCGCCTTGAACAGGGCTTCTACCTTATGGTGGTCATTAGTGCCGTAAACAATCTTGGCGTGGAGATTAACCTTTGCCTCAGCGGCAAAGGCTTCCAAGAAGTGGCGTACCAGGTCGGTGGGGAAGCCAGTCATATCATTATCACTAAAGGGTAGCTCCAGCACGGTATATCCCCTTCCACTTAAGTCCACAGCTACCATAGCCAGAGCATCATCCATTGGCACTGTGGCATCAGCCATGCGAACAATACCTCGCCTGTCGCCCAGGGCTTCGGAGAGAGCCTTGCCCAGGCAGATAGCAACATCCTCTACCAGGTGGTGCTGGTCGTCCCCGGTGGCTGATATATTTATATCAAATACACCATGCTTAGCCAGTTGCGACAGCAGGTGGTCAAAGATTCTATTTCCGGTAACCATCTCATAGTTACCACTACCATCTATATTAAATTCCAGATTGATGTTCGTTTCCTTAGTCTCGCGTTTAATGTTAGATATTCTATTAGTCACCATAGCTCCTCCACCTTTTGATTATGGGATGGCTCAGTTTCTTGCTCCAAGACTTCCACACCTCTAGTTTAACACATTTTATATTGTTTATTAACCTCACCCCCTTAATCCCCCTCTCCTTAAAAGGAGAGGGGGAAATACAGAAAGAGGGGCTAACGCCCCTCTTAGACACCCCTGATTCAAACGTCTCTTAAAGAGGGAAGAGTCTTTAGAAAAGGGCGAAGCCCCTCTCACTTACACCCCCTTCCCTTACAA